>JBCBDK010000054.1:0-12302 GCA_038529675.1 Actinomycetota bacterium | reverse complement strand
TGGGAGGACGTGCTGCTGCGGTGGCCCTCGCCGAGGCGTCGGTGGACCATGACCGTGTTGCGCGCGGTGACCGACGACGCGAACGAGTTGACGATCAGCAGGATCCGCAAGCCGCTCACGGTACCCGTCGGCCCGTGCGCGCCGCGGACGAGCCGTACTCGGTACATCGCGTCCAGACGCGCGGCACACCTCCCCGGTTGGGTGGCCATTGGTACTCGCCGGTAACTTGGACGACCGTATGAACGTGATCGTCTGTGTGAAACAGATCCCGGACCCGGCGCTCCCGGGTGAGCTGGATCCCTCGACCAACACGCTGAAGCGGGACGGAAAGCTCATCCTCGATGAGTCCGACAGCTATGGCGTCGAGATGGCGCTGCAGCTCGTCGATGCAGCCGGCGGCGGCGAGGTCACCCTCGTGTCGATGGCCCCGAATGACGAGGTGTCCGGCCTGCGGACGGCGCTCGCCATGGGTGCGGCCAAGGCGGTGCTCGTCAGCGATCCGTCGCTCGCCGGGGCCGACTCGCTCACGACGGCGAAGGTCCTGGCCGGCGCCGTCGGCAAGGCTGGCGACTACGACCTGATTCTCGCCGGCACGGAGTCGTCCGACGGCTACACGGGCACGGTGCCGGAGCAGATGGCCGAGGTGCTCGGCGTCCCGTCGGTCACCTTCGCCAAGACGGTCAAGGTCGACGGGGGCACGCTCAGCGTCGATCGCCAGACCGAGGCCGGCTACGACGAGGTGACCTGCCCGCTCCCCGCCCTGGTCAGCGTCACCGCCGGTGTCGTCGAGCCCCGGTACCCGAGCTTCAAGGGCATCATGGCCGCGAAGTCGAAGCCGGTCGAGACCGCCACCGCCGCCGACCTCGGGATCGAGTCGGCGAGCTGGGCCCAGCAGATCACGTCCGTCGACGACGCCCCGGCCCGCGAAGCCGGTGAGGTGATCGAAGACGAGGGCGAGGCCTTCGAGAAGATCGTCGAGTTCCTCGACGGCCTCAAGGTCATCTGAGCGAAGCGAACAGAGAAAGAGACATCGACATGGGTATCGACAACATCTGGGTGTTCGCGCAGACCACCGACCAGGACGGCAGCGCAGTCGCCTCGTCGGCGACGCTCGAACTGCTCTCCAAGGCCAGCACGCTCGGCGGATCCGTCACGGCGTTCGTCGCCGGAGCCGCCGGCGATGCCGGCGCCGCGTTCGGCGAACACGGCGCCGCCAAGGTCTACGAGACCGGCGATCTCGGCGGGGCGCTCCCGGGCGCAGCGGTCTCGGCCGCCATGCAGGCCGTCATCGACGGCGGCGACTCGCCGGACCTCATCATGTTCCCTCAGAACTACGAGGGTCGCGACGTGATGAGCCGCCTCTCGGTGAAGCTGGATCGCACCGTGCTCACCAACTCGACCGACATCGTCGTCGACGGCGACTCGGTCACGGTGACCACGCCGATCTTCGGCGGCACCAAGCTCGTCAACTCGACGTTCACGGGTGAGCGTCCGTTCCTGGCGGCGTTCCGTCCGAAGAGCTTCGAGGTCGAGGCGGGCACCGCCGCTGCCGGTGAGGTCGTCGCCGCTCCCGTTCCGGATCTCGGCTCGACCGGTGGCGCGACCGTCACCGCCGTGCACGTCGAGGAGACCTCGGGGCCGAAGCTCGACGAAGCCGACATCGTCGTCTCGGGTGGGCGCGGCCTCGGCGAGAGCGACAAGTTCGAGATGATCGAGACGCTCGCCAAGCAGCTCAAGGGTGCGCCCGGCGCTTCCCGCGCCATCGTCGACGCCGGTTGGGTGCCGTACAGCTACCAGGTCGGCCAGACCGGCAAGGTCGTCAAGCCAACCGTCTACATCGCAGCGGGCATCTCCGGCGCGACGCAGCACATGGTGGGCATGAAGGGCTCGAAGAACATCATCGCGATCAACAAGGACAAGGAGGCACCGATCTTCGGTGTCGCCGATCTCGGCATCGTCGGTGACGTCCACAAGGTGCTCCCGCAGCTCCTCGAGGCGCTCGCTTCCCGCGGCTGACCACCTCGGTTTCGAACTCCGAACCGATCTGCGTTCGCTCTGCCCCGGTTTCCGGGAACGAACGAACGCAGATCGATGAACTGGCCGGTGTCATCTCCGAATGGGGGTCGACGCCGGCTGCTGGCGTTCCGGCTCGGTCATCGACGTCGGAGGACCCACTCGGCGTCACGGCTCGGCGACGCCAACCCATCACGAAGTTCGTCCTGACCTGACACACCGAGGAGCCCGGCGGTTCGGTAGAGGTGATTCTCGACCGTGCGGCGCGACACGACGAGTTCGTCGGTCACGGCCTGGACCCCCATGTCGAGCGCTCGGCACGTCACATCGAGTTGATGGTCGGTCGGAAGTCCGCCGATGTCAGCGATCCACCAAATCGGCCCGCCATCCCATCGACGTCGACACCGAGCGAGACCCCGTCGTCCACGAAGCGATGTCGACCCGTCGTCGGCGAGTCGAACCACGTCGGCGTGCATCCGGCTCGCCGCCACGATCAGTCCGGCCCGCTCGAAGTCGTCGCCGATGTCGGCGAGTGTCGCCGCATCCCCTCGCACACGCGCCCGCATCGCGTCGCCGGTAGCAGCTGCGACTCCGACGTCGTCGGTGGGCTCCAACTCGTCTGCCACCCACGCCAACAACGTTGGATCGTCGCGTGCGTCGAGAAGCTCGGACGAGAACATGCCGATCCACGATCGCTTCCGACCGTCGGCGAGCAGCCGCAGAGCGTCGGTGAGGGCCGACAACTCACGCTCGCCCCGCCGATCGGCCAACAGTGTTGTGGCTCGAGCCGCGAGCGCCCGCTCGAGATCCGACGCGCGTGAACGGCCGACGTCCAACTCGGCGGTGTCGCAGACGTTCTCGCCCAGGTAGGCGCGAACCGCTACTGCAGCGAGTACCCCATAGTGACGGTGACGGAACCAATCCGGCCCGCTGGCGACCTTGCTGAGCGAGTGGTTGCGGTGAGCCCGGTCGAGTTGCCCGGTCGCTGATGCCAGCATCGCGGTCGTTCCGCTCAGCAGAAGTGCCCCGAACTCATCTCGTTGGTGAGCCGCCTCGCGGAGCCGTTGCTCCATCATCGCGATCCCCGCATTCGCGTCGCCTCCGAGGAGACGAGCCCACCCCGCAACTGCTGCGCCTCGACATCGCGCATCGAGCGGCACCTCGCAGGCCGCCTCGATCTCCTGCAACCGCTCAACGAGCGGTTGGGAGCGAAGTGGACCGACTGTCTGGTTGATCACGCTCACGCCGCCGAGCGCGATCTCGTAGCTGATCGGGTCGTTCGGGCCGGACTCGATCAGTTGGAGGATCTGTGGGAACCAGGCTTCGTCGGTCCCCGTCGCGAATGTCCAGAGCCACAGCCGCGCCCCGAGGGTCCGGCGGCGTTGGTGGTCGGTCAGTTCGTGTCGTTCGACCGCGTCGAGCAGGGCAACAGCGCGGTCGTGCTGCTGCAGCATCACACCGCCGTAGCGCGCCACCCACATCGCTGCATCGACGGCGACATCGATGTCGTCGGCGGCGGCGAGCAGCTCGAAGTCGGCGAGCGCATCCTCCACATCGCCGCACAGCGCCCGCGCCTGCGCCGCGAAGAGGCGGCCACGCGCACCATCGACGCCGGCGGCAAGGCGGAGGGCTGATGGTCCGTCCGCCCGGCTGAACGCGACGTCGAGCGCGGAGTCGACGATTTGCTGGGGTACCGGTCGACCGGCACCCCAGTGCCACTGGGCCGACGTCAGCGGATCCACGGGCACGTCTCGTTCCGCGGCCCGTTCGATCAGCGACCCGTAGACGTCGGAGATCGCTGGCCCCATCGCATCGAGGAACCATGCCGTGTAGAGCGGGTGGTCGAGCCGGACGAGGCCGGCGCCCACGGGCCGGGCGATGTGCTGGCGGACGAGCTCATCGAGTTCGGGCGCGTCGAGCAGGCGCCGATCGACGGGCTGTGCGGCGGCGATCATCCGAGCCGTGCTGCGCAGTCCGGGCGCCAGCGGTGCCAACCGGAGTCCGATCACGTCGTCGGCGTGGCGCAACGGATCGACATCATCGTCGACGGTGCGGCCGAAGTCGCGAAGGAACAGCGGATGGCCGGCCGACAACTCGAGGATTCGATCCATCCGGTCGTCGCTCAGTTCGCGCTGGGCATGGAGCGCGACGATCGTTCGTGCCGCATCATCCGGCAGCGGGCCAAGGCGAAGCTGGAGGAGCGTGCCGTCGCGCCGTTGTGCCTCGATGTCGTCGGCAATCGCATCGGGCGTGCGGTGGGTGACGATGAGCTGCAGCACTCCCGCGGACACGGCATGGCGAAGTACGGAGGCCGACAGCTCGTCGAGGTGCTGCACGTCGTCGACCCAGAGCACGGGCACCTCGTTCGCTCGGCGCTCACGAGTCCATCGATCCAGGTACCAGGACACGATGCCCGGCACGTCGCCCGGCTCGATGTGGCGCGGGCCGCCCAACGGGGCCAACGCGGCGAGCGGGAGCGGTGCGGTCGCCGCACTCGGGAGCAGGCGCTGGATCTTGCGGTCGCATTCGTCGAGCACCGTCCCGACCAGGAACGTCTTTCCGATACCCGCCGGTCCGCTGACGAGTACGTGGCGGCTGTCGGCGATGAGTTGTCTCAGTCGGCTCCGTTCTGCTGCGCGTCCGATGAGCTCGTCGCCCCGTCCCTCCACGCCACCAGTGTGGCCGATCCGTGCGCGGCGTGCCCGGGGGCGCGCCGCTGGTGCGCCCGCTCCGGTGGAGTGGGCGCACCAGCGGGTTCATCCGCTCCCGTCGGATCCGTGCTCGCCGGTCAGTCGCGTGGCGTGAGGGAGATGAACTCCCGTCCCACCTCGAGCCCGGCGTCGGTGACCGAATATCGCGTCTCCGCGATGAGATACGCCGAACCGCCGTCGGCCAACTCCATGACGCCCCTCGTGCCGTTGAAGTAGTGGCCCGTCGGTTGCGGGAAAGCGGCGGTCTCGAACGTGAACCACCACGGTGTGTCCATGACAGCATCGAAGTAGATGTCCGTCATTCCCGAGGCGAGAGGCTCGGGCAGCGGCTCACCGGCGAACGCCGCTGGGCACACCGTGGCGAACCACTCGAACACGGTGAGATCGTCCGTCCGCTCGTACACCGTGGTGAACACGAGCTGCTCGTCGACGGTGTCGCGGAGCGTCCAGCGCCTGTCGTTCCGCTGGCGCAGCCGACCAGTCTCCGAGGGTGCGACCGGGCTGCCGAAGCCGCACACGTCTTCGATGGAGCCGTTGCCGATCACGAACAGCTCGTCGCCGTACACGAAGTCGAGCCCGTACACGAATCCGTACGGACCGGAGAATCGCGTCCAGTCGCCGGCCGGCGTGAGCATCGTGACGTCGCCGGGGACCGGGCCGGGGTCCGCGGGTTCCGTCGCCTCCGCGACGCCGGGTGTGGTGACGAGCAGGCCGACCGTCGCAGCGAGCGCTGCGAGCGGTCGACGGTGCCGAGTTGCGATGTGCATGATGTCTTCCTCCCTGGGACATCCCGTCGATGTCCCGGAGCGAACCGTAGGAATCCGGGCGTGCACACGTGAAGCCTCGCGACTACTCAACCGAGCGGTGGCGGGTCGTCAGGCGTTGTCGCGGGCAACGATTGCCCACGACGTGCCCTCGGCGTCGTCCGTCACCACGAGCTGGACCTGCCAGCCGAGCTCGGGCTCGTGGGCGTCCCAACGCCACCACCGGAGCCCGCCGACGAGGTCGGCCAGCTCCTCGGCGTCGGGCGGGAAGTCCTCGAACTGGCCGAGCGCACCGAGCAGCCACCACACACCGAACCGCCCGGCGGCTGCGCCGCGTCGCCGACCGTGAGCGCCGCCGCTTGCGCCCGCCCACGCCAGCCAAGCGAGCGCGGCGCCGGGCTCGAGCGCGGCGATCCGTGCAGCACGAACGCCGAGTGCGCCAATCGCGTCGGTGGCGTCGCCGTCGACGCAGACCGTCTCGACGCGGCCGTTCGATGACGTGGACCACGGCTCGACGAGCTGGTGCAGCGCGAGGTCGACCTCGAGGTCGTCCAGCACCTCGGCATCGCTGTTTGCGACCACGTTCGTCCACCCGTCCGAGAGCTCGGGCCGAGGGAACTCCGCACCGGCCTCGCTGTAGCTGGCGAGCGGGTAGGAAGGCTCCCAGCCGGCGAGCTCGAACGGCAGGTCGAGGACGGCCGGGAGCTCATCGGCGACGTCGTCGGGAAGCCGCTCGCCTCGGAGCACGCGCTCTTGTGCGACGAACGCGGCTCGCGGCCCGCGATCGAGATGGGGCGCCAGCTCGTCCCACGTGTGGTGTTGCGCGGCGACCTCGGTCAGCGGGCCTATCGTGAACCGACCCGAGAGTCCGTCGGTCTCGTCGAGGACGATACCGACGATGTCGGCCGGGGCGAGCAGTGCGAGCCGATACTCGGCGAGCGTTGCGGCGGGCCACAGCTGGCGGCCGGTCTCCACCGCTCGCCGCGCACGATCTCGCACCCGGAGCAGACCCGACCAGTCACGGCTCGAGCATCGGTCGTCGATCATCCGGACGAGCCCGTCGAGGTCGGCTCCGTGGATCAGGTGGTCGAGATCCTCGTCGTCGACGGCTGCGCCGTGGTGCTCGTCGGCGCTCACCCGGCCAACCTACGGCGGCGTTGGCGGGGTCGGCGGGGTCGACCGGTTTCGGTTCGGAATCGTGTCGCCGCGAGCCGGGGGTAACTCGTCAGCGGCGCAGCGTCACCGTCGCCCAGCCGGCGTCGTCGATCGTCGAGACCGGCCGGAGCGGTGCGAGCGCATCGAGGACGTGGCGATGGCCGTGGCCGTTCCCGTCGCTGAGGATCCCGGAGATGATGAGCGTGCCGTCGTCCGCCAGCACTCGCCGGAGGTCGTCGGCCATCGACACCAGCGTGGGCGCCAGGATGTTGGCGATCACGAGGTCGTACCCCGACGGATCGGCTGGCGGTACCTTCGCGAGGTCGGTCGCGTCGGCATGGATCTGGTCGGCCACACCGTTTCGTTCGGCGTTGTCGAGCGTTGCGGCCACGGCCGCGTCGGCGATGTCGATGCCGCGAACGAACGGAACGTCACGCAGCGCGGCGAGCACGGCGAGGGCGCCGCTTCCGCACCCGACGTCGAGCATCGACCAGCGCGGCTCGGGCCGTCTCCGACGCCGGTCGATCTCGTCGGCGAGTGCACGGATCGAGCTCCGAGTCGTCGGATGATCACCGAGGCCGAAGGCGCCGCCCGGTTCGATGCGGATGATGAGATCGCTGTCGGCGCCGACGTCGCCGTCGTACCACGCGGGCACGACGACGATGTCGTGCCGACAACGAACCGGCTCGGCGAACCGCTTCCAGTCGTCGGCGTGCTCGTCGTCGATGGTGTCGACGCTCCAGCTCCACGACGGGTTCAACGAACTGAGCGCCCGTGCGATCGCCGAGCGGTCGTTGCCGACCGAGGTCGACAGCGTCACCTGGCCATCGTCGGCTGGGAACTCCTCCACGCCACGGACACCCCAGCTCCACATGCGATCGGCGACGACCTCGGCCAGGTCGAGATCGACGGTCACTCTGATCAGTTGCTCGGTCACGGCATCGTTTCCGCTCGTCAGATCAGCGGCCACGGCCAGCGGCGTCCGGTCGGGTCATCGGGAAATCGACGCTCCTTCACCATCCAGGTCGCCCGACCCTGGATCGCCTCCACCTCGTCGTCGGACAACAATGCCGCGATGTCGAGCGGTACGGCGCTCACCAGCCGGTCCGCCCCATCGATGACGTGATCGGGCAGGGCTTCGTCGGCGAAGTCCCAGATGACGGTGCGCAGCTTGAACTCGGACGAGAAGCAGAGGCCGTTGTCGATGCCCCAGATCGTCGGGTCGGTGTCGTCGTCGCCGGGGATGACGAGGACGTGCCCGCTCTTGCGGTCGGTGTTGTTGGCGAGCACGTCGAGCGCCGCCATCTCCCGAAGCTGACCGGCGGTCTCGGGGAACTGCTCGAGGATCGTGAAGTAGTGATGGCGATGATCGGCGGCGACGAACCACTGGAACGAACCTTCGCCGAGGGGGCCGTCGCGCAGCACGGTCGGCGGGATCACCCCGAACCCGAGCGCCTCGCTCAGCCGGAACATCGCGACCTCACGCCGATGCAGCCCAGGTTCGAAGTCCCATAGCGGACGCTCACCGCGCATCGGTTTGTAGATCGCCGCGTGTGTCGCCCCCTCGTGGGTGACGTGGACGAGCATCGTGGCGTTCGAGCTGTTCGGCATCCGACCCTCGACGTCCACGTCACCGCGGAGCAGATGCGTCAGCGGGTCGTCGACCTCGTCGAGGCGCAGCTCGACGCCCTGCTCGGCAGCTCGCTCGTCGTCGGGATCGTCATCGACGTCGTCGTCGAACCCGAGATCGTCGGGCTGGTCGACCACGTCAATTCATCCGCGGGCAGTAGTGCCCGTCCGGATCGATCGGGTTGTCGCACCACTCGCAGTCCGGTCGACCCGACTCGACGACCGTGCCCGCATGAGCGACGAACGCCGCCGCTTGGCTGCGGGTCACATAGACCCTGACGTGACCGCGATCGTCGGACGCGTCGTCGAAGCCGTCGTCGGACTCGTCGTCGTTGTCGCCGAGTTCCTCCAGCTGGATGAGCACGCGGTCGTTCGCCCGGTCGAAGCCGAGCCCGATCGGGCCGAGCGTGAACACCGGATCGACGGGGTCGGCGAGCTTCATCGCCCCCGGCATCGGACGATCCTCCGGTGGCGGCAGGTCCGCCATGACCTTCTCGAGATACTGAGCGATCGCGGCCGTCTGTTGCTTCTCGCACTTGACCGAGACCCGCTGGCCGTCGGCACGTACCTGGAGGTAGAACGTGCGCGCCCCCGGTCGCCCGACCGTGCCGACGGTGAACGTGTCGACCTCGTCGAACTCGTAGAAGACGCTCATCGGGAGCAGGTGGCGGTTGACGGAGCGAAGCGGCGGATGGTCACGACGGACGGAGTTCGGACAGCGAGCGTCCGGTCTGGTTGACGGCGAGTACGACCGGTCCACCGGCGTGCCAGCTCAGGGCGCTCACCGACGCCGGGCTGATCACGATTCGTTGGAACAGGTCGATGTGGGTCCCGAGCGCGTGTGCGACCGCTGCCTTGATGGTGTCGGCGTGGGACACGCACACGATGGTCTCGCCCGGATGCTTGATGCGCAACCGGTCGAGGGCGGAGACCATCCGGGTCTGCATCTCGGTGAAGCTCTCGCCGCCCGGGAATCGGAACGTCGACGGTGCGCGCTGCACCGTCTGCCACTCGGGAAGCTTCATCAGCTTCTTCAACTCCTTGCCGGTCCACTCACCGAAGTCGCACTCGAACAGGCCCCTGTCGACCACGGTTCGGCGTCCGACCGCCTTCGAGATCGGTGCGGCGGTCTCCTTGGCTCGCTCGAGCGGCGACGAGTAGACGGCGGCGACTCCGCCGAGTTCGGCGATCCGATCGGCGGTGATCTCGGCCTGGCGATGCCCCTCGTCGGCGAGATGGAGGCCCTTCGCCCGGCCGGGGAGCACCTTGCCGGTGGTCGGCGTCTGCCCGTGGCGGACGAGGAGCACGGTCGTCGGCTTCGGTGCCGGCTTCGCACGCTTCCGTGCGGATGCGGCCGACTTTTTCGTGGTGGCCGAGGCTGCCCTCGACGCGTTGGCGGTGCGCGTGGCGGTCATGGTCACCTCCGACCATAACGTGGCCGACCGTGGACACGCTCTCCCGGCTCACCGAAGAGATCGTCGAATGTCGGGCATGCCCGCGGCTGGTCACCTGGCGCGAACAGGTTGCGGTCGAGAAGCGGGCGGCGTTCCGGGACGATGAGTACTGGGGTCGTGCGGTGAGCGGGTTCGGCGACCCGTCGGCACGGATCGTGGTGCTCGGACTCGCACCGGCCGCCCATGGGGCGAACCGGACGGGACGGATGTTCACCGGCGACCGTTCGGGGGACTGGCTGTTCGCCGCGCTCCACCGCGCCGGACTGGCGAACCAGTCCACGTCGGTCACGGCCGACGACGGACTCACCCTCCGCGACGTCTGGGTCACCTCGGCCGTGAAGTGTGCGCCACCGGCCAACAAGCCCTCGACGGCCGAACGTGATGCGTGCGCGCCGTTCCTCGAACGCGAGCTGCGCCTGCTCGCCGATTCGTCGGTGATCGTCTGCCTCGGGATGTTCGGCTACGACGCAGCCTGCCGTCACGTCGGGCTGCGTCCGCGTCCGAAGTTCGGCCACGGCGTCGAGGTGCCGTTGCGGGATGGCCGGACGCTGCTGTGCAGCTACCACGTGAGTCAGCAGAACACCTTCACCGGTCGTCTGACCGAGCCGATGCTCGACGCGGTGTTCACTCGGGCGAAGGAGCTGGCGCGAACGCGTCGATGAGGCCCTGGCTCGCCGCAGCGAGGGCCGAACGCGCATCGGCGAGCATGTGTGACATCGAGAAGAACGCGTGGATCTGACCCGGGTAGTGGAGGTGTGATACGGGAACGCCGGCGGCGGCGAGGCGGTCGACGTAGGCGACGCCTTCGTCGCGCAGCGGGTCGAAGCCGGCGGTGATGACGAAGGCCGGAGGGCCTGCCGACATCGTTGCGTCGTCGGCGAGGACCGGCGACACGCGAGGATCGTCGACGGCGCCGCCCGGGCCCGAGAGATAGTGGTCGACGAACCACGCCATCCCCGCGGCGGTCAGGAAGTAGCCCTCGGCGTTCTCGGTGTACGACGGCATCGTCATCCGGGCGTCGACCACCGGATAGACGAGGAGCTGGAGCCGCAGCGGGACCGGGGCGGCGTGTGCGACCACCGCGGCGAGGTTCGCACCCGCCGAGTCACCGCCGACGGCCATCAGGTCGGTGTCGGCGCCGAGGTCGGCGGCGTGCTCGTGCGCCCACCGCGTGGCGGCGAGGCAGTCGTCGAGCCCGGCCGGGAACGGATGCTCGGGAGCGAGCCGGTAGTCGATCGAGAGCACGGCGTGACCCGAACGCGAGCACAGGGCGTGGCACACGTTGTCGTGGCTCTCGAGGTCGCCGACGACCCAGCCGCCGCCGTGGAAGTAGACGAGCAGCCCGGTCGGCCCGTCACCCGGCGCGGGCGTGTACAGCCGCGCCGGCACACCGCCGGCATCGAGCTCCCGCGTCGCGTGGCAGGGCTCCAGCACGGGCGGCGCCAGCTCGGCGCGCATCGCTCGCGCCTGCTCGGGTGTGGACTCCTCGAACGGCGGTGCGCCGGCTTCGGCGACGAGATCGAGAAGGTGGCGAGCCTCGGCGTCGAGCGGCATCGCCCCATACTGGCAGTAGCCTCACGTCACCGTGAACGTCGACGCTTCGTCCCTCGCCCCGGCTTCCGATGCCCCGCTCGCCGAGCTCGCGGGTTGCCGTGCCCGGCGCACGCGTCGAGGTGTCGCGGTCGCCGTCGTGGGCCTCCTCGCGCTCACCGCGTGTACGTCCGATCCCGGGCCGAAGCGCGTCGCGGAGGACATCATCAAGGCCGAGGCGTTCTCGAATCCGGACCTCGACGAGGAGTGCCTCCTGGCCGAACTCGAGAAGTTCTCCGACGACGACCTGCGTCAGATCGAGTCCGATCTCAGCGCGTCGAACTCCGACAGCAACGATCGCGGCGAGGCTGCACTGGTCGCCTACCAGCGCAGTCTCGAGGCGTGCAACTGACCCGCCGGACCCAGCTGACGGTTCGGTCGTCGGTTCGTTCGATCAGTCGCCGGCCGGCTTCGCTGCGTCCGCTACCGACGTCGCCGCCGCCTTCGCCGCGACCTTCTTCTTCTTGGGTGGCGGCACGCCGATCGCCGGGGCCGGGTCCGCGTCCTTCGGCCAACGGCGGCGACTGACGATCGACAGCATCCGAAGCAGCTTCATCGCCACTTCGTCCTCCTGGGCCGGCTTCGACTCGATCACTCCGTCCGCGATCATCCGCTCGATGACCTCCTCGCCGAGCTCGGTGCGCACGATCGTGAGCGTCCAGTCGTTGTCCTTGCCGATGCCGCCCGTCGCGATGTCGGAGTGTTCAGCGGCGAAGTCGGGGCAGGTCTTGCAGCCCTGTCGGGTCCAGGCGTGGCACTCCTTGAGGTCGATCTCGTGGTACGAGCCGTCGTGCATCCAGATCTGGAAGACGCCCTTGATGTTCATCTTCTTCATGTCCTGCTTCTTGAGGCCGTACTTGTCCTCGAAGAGCTCCTTGAAGATGGCGTCGTCGAACGTCTTGGAGCAGAGCAGCCCGATGTTGAACTGGAAGGGCTTGGACACCTTGCCCGCCTTGCGGTCCCACATGACCGGGGGCGACGAGGTC
>JBCBDK010000053.1:0-12360 GCA_038529675.1 Actinomycetota bacterium | reverse complement strand
GCCGACGACAAGTTCAACATGGCCGTCATGGGGATGAACCTCGCGATGCGGCGCAACGGTGTCGCAGCGCTCCACGGTGCCGTCGCCCGCGACATGTTCGACGGTCTCTGGCCGGCGCACGAGTCCGACGAAGTTCCGATCGGGCACGTCACGAACGGCGTCCACGCCCGGACCTGGGTGAGCGGAGCGGTCGATCGACTGCTCACCGACACGGTCGGCGACGACTGGCACCTCGCGGACGCCGCGCGCTTCGGAGCCGTCCGCCATCTCGACCACGGCGCGATCTGGCACGTCCGCAACGAAGGCCGCCGCGAGCTCGTCGACATGGTGCGCGAGCGCCTCGACGACGACGTCCTCGACCCCGACGTCCTGACGATCGGCTTCGCTCGTCGCTTCGCGACCTACAAGCGGGCAAACCTCCTGCTCGGTGACCTGGAGCGGTTGAAGCGGCTCTTACTGGACACCGACCGGCCCGTGCAGTTCCTGTTCGCGGGAAAGGCGCATCCGGCGGACCAGCCCGGCAAGTCGCTGATCCAACAGATCCATCACGTCACGCGCGACGCCGACGTCCGTCATCGGTTCGTGTTCCTGCCCGACTACGACATCGGCGTGGCGCGCACGATGTACCACGGGTGCGACGTCTGGCTGAACACGCCGCGCCGGCCGATGGAAGCGTGTGGCACCTCGGGGATGAAGGCGGCGATGAACGGCGTGCTCAACTGCTCGATCCTCGATGGCTGGTGGGACGAGATGTCGAACGGCGAGAACGGCTGGGACATCCCGTCGTACGACCAACTCGACGGCGTCGACGAAGCCGAGCGTGATCGCCGCGAGGCAGCAGCGACGTTCGACCTCCTCGAGCGTTCGGTGGCGCCGCTGTTCTACGACCGGGGCGACACCGGCGTACCGCACGGCTGGGTCGGCCGGATCGTCGAGAACTGGGCCTCGCTCGGCTGGAACGTCACCGCCGCGCGCATGGTCCGGGACTACACGGCGCAGATGTACGAGCCGGCCGCGCGTTCAGCGACTACCGCTGCGAGCGACGACGGCGCGCCCGCCCGCGAGCTCGCGGCGTGGCGGGCGGGGGTCGCCGATGCGTGGGACGACGTCGAGATCAGCCTCGAGGCCGGTGACGACGGCGACGCCGACGACGCATTCGCGGACGGCGCGGCGGGGCACGAACGACGAGCAGTCGTGGGTGTCCGGCCCGGGCGTCTCGGCTGGCACGAGCTGGTGGTCGAGTTGATACACGGGCCGCTGCGAGCCAACGGCTCGATCGATCTCGGCCGCGCCACGGTGACGACGCTCCACGACGGATCCCGTGAATCAGAGCATGTGCACGGCGAACACGCTGACTTCGCGGTCGGGTTCACACCCGGATCGACCGGGCCGTGGGGCGTGACCGCTCGCGTCCTCCCGACGCACCCGCTGCTCTCGACACCGCTCGAGCCGGGTCTCGTCGCCCGGCCCTGATCGACGAACTCGATCGTCGACGGCCCGGTCGGACCGGGTGAACGTTTCGGCGAACACGGAGACATGCCGCTGACGTCACAGCGACGAGCGTCGAATCGACCCGGACGGCGCAGACCACCGTCGGTACGATCGCCCGATGGCCACGATCGATGATGTACCCATCGATCGCCACAGCGAACCAGAGGGTGGCAGCGCAGCCGCACCAGCAGCGGCGCCGCCCTCGCCGCTGATGCTCCTGCTCGCGTTCGGCGGCCTCGCGGCCTCACTGGTCGCCGGCTACGGCGCCCTGTTCACCATCGTCGACGACTACAACACCGAGTACGGCATCTCGGAGTCGCAGGTCGGCATCATCATCAGCGTCGGGTTTCTCTCCGGATTCCTGTCACAGATGTTGATCGCGCCGATTGCCGACCGTGGTCACGCCCGCCGACTCGTGATCATCGGCGTTCTCGTCAACGCAACCGGGCTGGTGATGATGGCCCTCGGCACGAGCCTCCTACCGATCCTGGTCGGCCGCTTCGTGTCCGGCGTCGGGGTCGGCGCCGCCAATCCGGCGATCCGGCGCATCGTGATCCTCGCCGACCCCGACAATCTCGGGAACAACCTCGGACGGCTGTTGTCGGCCGACGTGTTCGGCTTCGCGATGGGCCCCGTGATCTCGGCGATTCTCGTCGGCCCGCTCGGCATCCCGGCGCCGTTCTTCGTCATCGCCGCGGTCAGCCTCTTCCTCCTGCCGTTCGTGGCGCGGGTCCCCGTGGTCGAGACCGCGATCGAGGACCAGCCGAGTTCACGACTCGCGGTCGACCTCCTCCGCATCCGGCCGTTCGCAGGGGCCACCATGCTCGCGGGAACCTCGTTCATCATGATCGGCGGCTTCGACGCGCTGTGGGCGCTGGTCCACGACGAGCTGGAGACGCCGGAGTGGATCGCCAACCTCGGCATCACGTTGTTCGCCCTTCCGCTGATCGTGCTCGGTCCGGTCGGTGGTCGCCTCGCGCAGACCTTCGGGCCGTTCCGCATCGCGGCGATCGGGCTGTTCGGCGGGGCCGGCTTCATGTTCGGCTACGGGCTGATGCCGACCGGCATCGCGATCTTCGCACTGTCCCTCTTCCACGCGCTCAACGATGGTTTCACGATCGCCTCGACCGGCGTCGCCGCCGGGCTGGTGGTGCCGGAGGAACGTCAGGCCGGTGCGCAGGGCATGCTCGGTGCGAGCCAGGCGGTGATGGCCGGGGTGATGGCGCTCGTCACCGGATACATCTACGAGTGGTTCGGGCGCACGGCGGCGTACTCACTGGTCGCTGGCGTGATGGTGGTGTTGACGACGCTCGGGCTCTGGCTCGCAAAGGACGCGTGGCGCCTGACCCGACCGCTCGGCTCGGCGACGGGGGCCGACGACGGCGTCGACGAGGGACCCGACGGTGCGATCGGATCGACCCTCGGATCGACGACCGGCGACCCGAGCGACCCGATCGGCGTCATCGACCGGTGAACTCGGCCTTGCCCGGTCCGTTCTCGAGGAAGCTCTGAACCCCGATCTGGCTGTCGTCGGTGCGGAAGACCTCGACGAACGCCTCCTGCTCGAGCCGGAGCCCGTCGGCGAGGTCGAGCTGGACGCCACTGTCGATGACGCGTTTGGTGATCGCCTGGGCGACTCGCGGACCCGACGAGATCGTGACCGCCAGTTCCATCGCTCGGGCCTGGAGGTCGGCGAGGGGAACGACCTCGTTCACCAGGCCGATGCGGAGCGCTTCGTCAGCGGCCACCTGACGGCCGGTGATGCACATCTCCTTGGCGATGGACACGCCGACGACTCGCGGGAGTCGCTGGGTGCCACCGCCGCCAGGGATGATGCCGAGGAGGATCTCGGGTTGTCCGAACACCGCGGTGTCGGCGGCGATGCGGTAGTCGCAGGCGAGGGCGAGCTCGCACCCACCGCCGAGCGCGTACCCGCTGACCGCGCCGATGACGAGGCACGGCAGGCCGGCGAGGGTGTCGAAGGCCTCGTGGATGCGGGGGCCGATGACCGCGGCCTCATCCGGCCCACCGAACTGAGAGATGTCCGCACCGGCGGCGAAGAACTTCTCCGTACCGGTCACGATCACGGCGGCCGGTGGACTGGCGGCGAGCTCGGACGCTGCGGCACCGATCTCGGCGACGAGCTCGTTGGAGAGCGCGTTCACCTTGCCGTTCGCGAGCGTGAGCACGGCGACGTCGTCAGCGGTGCGTTCCAGCGTCAACAGTTCAAAGGCCATGACCGATCATCGCAGACCCGCACCGTTCACCGTTCAGCCGACCAAGTTGGATTCCGTCCCCGAGCAAGAATCCAACTCGCGTCTCACAGAGTTGGGTTCTGTCCCTGAGCAAGAATCCAACTCGCGTCTCACAGAGTTGGGTTCTGTCCCCGAGCAAGAATCCAATTCAGGCGTCGACGGGGGCGAGCATCTCGTCGGCGGCGGACCACGGATCGGTCGTGCGGGCCACGACCTCCCCGGTCAGTTCGTCCCAACGATCGCCGGTGCAGAGCTCCCGCGCCTTCCGACCGAGCCGCTGGGCGACGATCTCGCGCAGCTCTTCGCGCAGGCGGAACTCACGCCGCTCGGCGAGCTGCCCCGACTCGTCGGCGTATGTCCGATGGGCGAGCACGGCCTCCCAGAGCTCCGGAATCCCCTCGCCGGTCGATGCCACCGTCGGGATGATGGGGGGCCGCCACGCATCACGAGCCAGGTCGGACAGGTCGAGCATCTGCATCAGGTCGCGACGCGTCTCGTCGACACCCTTGCGGTCGGCCTTGTTGATGACGAAGACGTCGGCGATCTCCATCAACCCGGCCTTGTTCGCCTGCACGCTGTCACCCCAGCCGGGGTTGACGACCACGACCGTCGTATCGGCCTTGCCGGCGACCTCGACCTCGACCTGACCGACGCCGACGGTCTCGACCAGGATCCAGTGGCGACCGATCGCATCGAGCGCACGGACCGCCTCGGGCGTCGCGAGCGCCAGTCCGCCGAGGTGCCCACGCGTCGCCATCGACCGGATGAACACGCCAGGGTCGGTGGCGTGGTCCTGCATCCGCACGCGATCACCGAGGATCGCGCCGCCCGTGAACGGCGACGACGGGTCGATCGCCAACACGGCGATCTCGAGCTCCATCGAGCGGAGGTGACCGATCGTCGCCGACGTGAGCGTCGACTTGCCCGCACCGGGCGCACCGGTCAGACCGACGGTGTATCCCTGCCCCGACAGCGGATAGGCGAGCCGACCGATCTCGCGGGCGTCGTCGTCACCGCGTTCGATCAACGACAGCAGTCGGGCGAGTGCACTCCGGTCGCCGTCGACCGCAGCCTGGAACAGCTCAGCGGGCGGCAGACGACGTCGGGGCATGGCTGGAGAGTTTCCTCGATCTGGTGCGACGGGACCGAATCCGCCTCGAGTGGTGAGCGGGAGTGCGTCAGGCGCCGATCGCGTCGGCGGCCGCCTGTGCGGCGATGTCGATGACCTCGGTGACACCGTCGACGCGATCACGCATGATCCGCTCGATCCCCGCCTTGAGGGTCTGCGTGGACGCAGGGCAACCGACGCACGCGCCGGTCAGCTCGACGCGGACGATGCCGTCATCCTCGTCGACGCCGTGCAGGACGATGTCGCCTCCGTCAGCCTGAAGTGCAGGTCGGATGACCTCGATGCACGCCTCGACCTTGGCGACCATCGGGCTGCTCGTGCCCTGGCTGCTGGTGTCCTCGCCGCTCATGTCACGGATCATTCAATCGTGCCCGGACGTACGATCCAGCACCGTGCCCGCGATGTTCCGTGCTCCGTTCGCCCGGTCGGGCGACGTGCTGCTCGGCCATCAAGGTGGCTGGGACGAGATCCTGCTGATCGCCGGGCCGATGGTGGCGATCGCAGCACTGCTCGTCGTCGCCAAGCGCCGGGTGGACGCCTCCGCTGCGCAGCACGAGCGGCAGGACGGGGACTGATCACACCGGGCAGCCCCGCCCAGGACGTGGGCGCACCGCTCGGGTTCCTTCCGGTCAGACCCGCTCGATGTCGGCGCCGACGGCGGCGAGGCGACCGACGAGGTCGTCGTAGCCGCGATCGATGTGATGGACCCCGGAGATGGTCGTCTCGCCGGCGGCGGCGAGGCCGGCGACCACCATGGCAGCGCCGGCACGGATGTCGTGCGCCTTGACCGGCGCTCCCGACAACCGTTCCACGCCGCGGATCACCGCATGGTGGCCGCTGGTGCGGACGTCCGCACCGAGTCGCTGGAGCTCCTCGACGTAGCGGAACCGGCCCGGGTACAGGTTCTCCGTGACGATGCCGACGCCGTCGGCCACGGCGAGCATCGTGATGATCAACGGCTTGTAGTCGGTGGCGATGCCGGGGTACGGCAACGTGGCGACGTCGATGGAACGGATGCGCTGTGGTGCGGCGACGCGGATCCCACCCTCGTACTGGTCGAGCTCGAGCCCCATGTCGCCGAACCGGTGGAGCAACATCTGCATGTGCTCGCCCCGTGCCCCCACGATGTCGAGCTCACCGCCGGCGACCGCACAGGATGCGAGGTACGTCGCCGCCTGGATCCGATCTGGCACGGTGGCGTGCTGCACCGGTCGGAGGTCCGCTCGATCGACGCCGGCGATGACGAGCGTGCCGCTCCCGATTCCCTCGATGCGGGCCCCCATCGACACCAGGAAGTTGCACAGGTCGATGATCTCCGGCTCGCGCGCCGCATTGTCGATCGTGGTGACGCCATCGGCGAGCACCGCTGCGGTCATCAGGTTCTCCGTTGCGCCCACGCTGGGGAACTCGAACGAGATGTCGGCACCGTGCAGACGTTCGGCGCGCGCCTCGAGATAGCCGTGCTCGAACCGGAACTTGCACCCATCTTCTCCAGGCCGGCGACGTGCATGTCGATCGGGCGAGCGCCGAAATCATCACCGCCCGGCATCGACAGCCTGACCTCGCCGCAGCGAGCGAGCAGCGGGCCGAGCACGTTGATCGAGGCGCGGATCCGCTCGACGAGCTCGTACGGGGCCACCGGCGTGATCCGACCGGTGTTGACCAGCCGCAGCGCGTCCGGCCCCGCCCAGTCCATCGTGACGCCGATCGCGGCGAGCAACTCACCCATGATCGTGACGTCGGCGATGCCGGGGACGTTGCCGAGCGTGAACTCGCCGTCGCACAGGATCGTGGTCGCCATCAGCTTGAGCACCGAGTTCTTCGCACCCGGTACGACGACCTCACCCGCGAGCGGCCCAGAGCATCGGACGACGATGCGTTGCTCGTCCTCGGGCACCGGCGCATGGAGTGCGGCGCGGCGCTGGACCTCGGGCGAGACACTCACGACCCCCCAGTATGCTCCCGGCGTGGAGCGAGGCGCGGGCACCGTCACCCGTCGCTGGCCCGACACGACCGAGGCGCGTGAGCGCCTCCTCGCCCCGCGTGACGACATCGTCGCGGAACGTCGGCTCGTCGCCGCCGAGCGTGACGATGCTCCCGCTCCGGGCGAGGCTCGCCCCGAGCGCTCCGGCGCGGTGTTGGCTCGCTTCGAGCAGGAACACGGGCCGTTCGAGATCTACGCCCGCCGGGTGTTGCAGGACGGCGACGGCGAGCTCGTCGAGGTCACGACCCACCGGACCACGATCCCCTGGTTCGCCTGGCTGTACGGGCCGGCGGTCCGCGCTGTGCTCCGACGTCGGATCTCGTACTCGGGGTGGTGGGCGCCACCCGATCGCCTCGACGCGACCCAGGTCCTCGTCATCGGGCTGCTCGCCGCGGCGTCGATGACGGCGGCCTTCGTCAACACACTGTTCACCCAGACGGCGGAGTTCGCCGCCGACGACTTCGGTGTCGGCAGCGCGGGGATCGGAAACGCCGGCGCCGTCGTCCGTGCCGGCATCGTGTTCGCGCTGCCGGCGGCCTTTCTCGCCGATCGGATCGGTCGCCGACGCGTCGCCGTCTGGCTCGCCGTGCTCGCGCCGGTCCTCTCGGTGCTCGGCGCTGCGGCACCGAGCTTCGAAGTACTCACCGCAACACAAGCGCTCGCCCGACCGATGGGCATCGCGCTCGCGTTCGTCATCGGTGTCATCGCCGCGGAGGAGATGCCCCGCAACACGCGCGCCTACGCGATCAGCGTCATGGCGATGGCCGCCGGATTCGGCGCCGGCGTCGCAGTCATGTCACTGCGCCTCGCCGACGTCGGTGAGGGTGGCTGGCGACTCGTCTACCTCGTCGCAGCGATCTGGTGCATCGTCGCCGTCGACCTCGCGCGCCGACTCCCGGAGACTCGCCGCTTCCTCGCCCACCAGCCCGAGCAGTCGCAGCCGCGCCGAGCGACCAGCCCCGACTTCCGCCGCCGTCTTGCGCTGCTCGCCGCAGTGGCCTTCGGCGGCAACGTGTTCGTCGCGCCGGCCAGCTTCTTCCAGAACAGCTACCTCGAGGACGTCCGCGGCTTCTCGGGCGGGATGATCGGGCTGTTCTCCATCGTGGTCGGAACGCCGGCCGGGATCGGCCTCATCATCGGTGGGCGCATCGCAGATCAGCGGGGTCGTCGCGCCGTCATCGCCACCGCGCTCCCGCTGTCGGTCCTCGCGGTGCTCGCGGCGTTCACCTACGGCGGATGGCTGCTGTGGTTGAGTTCGTTCTTCGCCGCGACGCTCGGCGCCATGGTGTACCCGGCGATGGTCGTGTACCGGTCCGAGCTGTTCCCCACGGCGAACCGGACCCGGGCGAGCGCGTTCATCACCACCTCGGCGCTGCTCGGCGGCATCGGCGGGTTGATCGCGACCGGTCAGCTGATCGATCGCGGCTGGTCGTACCCGTCGGTGATGTCGATGCTTGCGATCGGTCAGCTGGTCGTGACGGTGCTCGTCGTGGCGTTCTATCCCGAGACCGCGCACCGCGAGCTCGAGGAACTCAACCCCGAAGACGCCGGCACCGACCTGCCCACATTCCACGGGGTCTGAGTCGTCGTGGCGGCGCCCCTGCTGCCGTCGGCGCCGTCGGGCGTCCGGCTCGGTCAGCCGATGCGGGCGACGAAGTCGGCAACGGCGTCGGCGACCTCGGCGTCAGCCCCTCGTAGGTCGTGGCCCTTCCCCTCGATCCAGACGTGCTCGACCGGGCTCGGGATCGTCGCGGTCCACTCGGTCAGCTCGTCGGGCGACCCGAACGGGTCCTTCGTGCCGGACACGAAGAGGCACGGCACCTCGATGTCGGGCAGGTGCTCGACGCGCAGTCGGTCGGGCTTGCCCGGCGGATGCAGCGGGTAGCAGATGAGGACGAGGCCGGCGAGGCGTGCGACCGGCCCGCCGGCGTCCACGTCGGCCGCGACCATCGTGGTCATGCGCCCACCCATCGAACGGCCGCCCATCACGAGCGGCCCGCGGCGACGTGACAGCGAGCGGAGATCGTCGCGGATCGCCCCCATCAGCTTCGGAGCACGGTCGGGGGCCCGGCGACCCTGCTTGCGGTACGGGAAGTCACGTCGCTCGACCGCCGCCGTTCGTCCGATCCGCTGCTCGATCGCGAGCAAGCCGGGGTGGGAGCAGTCGGTGCCAGCTCCGGGGTACAGCAGCAACGTCGATCGGGCCACCGGACCATGCAACCACGTCCACGCCGATCGACGTGCCTCGGCGATCCGACGCACCGCTGCGTCGGGTCGCCGTCAGTCGGCGGCCGACAGGATCCGGCGCGCCTCGGCGAGATCGCTCATCGCCTTGGCCGCGTCGATCTTCTCCCCGCCGTGATCGGGATGGACGTCGCGCATCTTCGTCCTGAACGCCTTGGTGACGGCCCGCTTCGACGGCGACGCAGTGCCCAGCTCGAATCCGAGGACCTGCATCGCCCACCCCCGCGGGTCGGCGAGGGCTTCGAGCGCGGTGGACTGCGATCCGGCGAAGTGGGCGATCATCGCCCCGCCGATCGGGCCCCGCCAGCGCGCCGCCTTCTGCAGCACCGGCGTGATCAACCGGCGGTGTTCCGCAGCGAGCCGCTCGACCGCGTAGATCGCGCCGAGCACCTGGGCGACGTCGGTGCCGACCGTGTTGAACTCGAACGAGATGTCGTCGCCGTCACCCACCATCCGGTGCGTGCTCGCCGAGAGGCCGTGCTGGTCGACCTGGAACCGATGCCGCAACCGGGGCTGGACGATGCGCTCGCTCCGCTCGATCTGATTGATCAGCCGGTGGATGTCGGCGACGACGTCGTCGTCGACACCGTCGAGGTGGCGGGCCACGATCGCGCCGAGCAGCAGACCACCGAATCCCGGCGCAGGGTCGACCGGGAGCGCCATGTGGCCGAGCGCGATCCGACGGGTCGGCTGTGCCGGGCGGGTGTGGAAGATCTCGAGTTCCGCCAGGAGCACGCGGCGACGGTATCGGTGATCAGACGTACTGGCGTAACAGTGCGGCGAGCTGTTTCGAGTTGACGGCGACGGGGCCCTCGCCGTCGTCGTCGGCGTCGACGGACTCACCCGCAGCGTCGGCGCCAACGGCGGCGACCACGGCGTCGAGCTTGGACACGACCTGACGCCAGGTCGCAGGCGCGAACGCATAGGGCGGCGTGTCGGCATCGACGTCCTCAGCGAGGTCGATGAGCGCTCGCCGGGACTTCGCGTCGTAGGAGTCCTTGCCGAGCTTGTTGGCGGCGATGAAGAGCTCGCCGAGCACGCCGTCGCGGGCGTAGGCGCTCGCGGTGTCGTCGGCCGACATCAACTCCCCGGCCTCGATCGCATCGAGCAGGTCGTCGACGGCCTCCTCGGCGTCGGCGGCGACGAGGACGGTGGTCCCCTCCCAGCGGTGTGGGATCTCCGCCTCGACCATCGCATCGGTGAGGGTGCGGCGATCAGCCTCGGTCCACTCGTCGAGTCCGAACTCGACGCGGGCGGCATCCTCCTCGAGCGCGATCGGGAACGGCCCGAGTTCCTCCTCGAGCCGTTCGAAGACGGCGTCGGCAGCCTCCTCGACGGACTCGGGCACGACGAGTTCCGTGCCGTCCCACGCGTGCGGGATGCTGGACGCCGCAAGTGCCTCGGCGAGCTCAGCGTGCTGGTCGAAGTTCCACATCGACAGGTCGTAGTGGACCTTCACGATCGCTTCGTCCATCGGATCGAAGTCCATGGGGTCGCCGGCATCGGCACGGGACTCGTGCTTCTCGGCGCCGCCCTGCTTGTTCACGAATGCCACGGTCCGACGATACCGGCGTGGTGCGACCGGGGCCGGGCGACCGGTCGGGTTTCGGGGTGCTCGTCCCGAGTCGGTGCACCGATCGACCAGGGGTGTCGGCTCCCGACCTGGCGGTGTCGATCAGCCGGCGACGCGTTCGAGGAAGGCTTCCGTGCGGCCGTACTCATCGACGACCGTCGCCGGGTCGCGGAAGCCGTGCCCCTCCCCGTCGTACTCGACCAACTCCACGTCGGCGTCCGGTCGCTCGGCGAGGATCCGCTCGATCAGCGTGCGACTCTGGTCGATGGGTACGACCGGATCCTCGGTACCGTGGAACACCAGCAGCGGTGAGCGGATCCGGTCGGCACGGTGGAGGGGCGAGAGCTCCCTGAAGCGGGCGAGCGAGGCGGAGCTCCCGTCGTCGGGCATGACCATCGTGTCGGTGTAGTGCGCCTCGAATCGGTAGGTCACATCGGTCAGCGCACGCAGGTCGCTCACAGGGTAGGAGGCGACACCGCCGGCGACGACGTCGGCGTGGTCGGCCAACACGCCGAGCACGGTGAGGCCACCCGACGACCCGCCGATCACGACGGTCGACGTCGGCGTCGACCATCCAGAGGCGTGGGCGTGGCGGATCAGATCGGCCGTGTCGTCCACGTCGAGTCGCCCCCACCGTCCGTGGAGTGCTTGCTGGTAGGTGCGTCCGTGACCGGTCGTGCCACGGGGGTCGACGACGAGAACGTCCCAGCGACGACTCCACCAGTAGGTGATGCGGGGCCGCCAGTCGACCTGCCACTGATCGGTGGGACCGCCGTGGACCCATACGAGCATCCGACCGGTCCGAGCTGCTGCGCAGTCGGCGGCGAAGCGGCGCGCGTACAAGGTCGTGCCGTCCGCCGCCACGGCCTGGACGGTCTCGGGTTCGGGGAGATCGCCGAGTGGCCAGGTATCCGCTGCCGACGTCGCAAGCGTCGTGCGATCACCCGACGCCGCGTCGTAGGCAACGACCGACGTGGGTGTTCGAGCGCCGGTCCGGACGGCGACGATCGTGTCGCCCACCCAGTCGAGGTGGCCGTGAACCCCTCGGCCGAACACGCGCTCGGCGCCTCGTTCGAGATCGCGCACGACGAGGCTGCCGAAGCCCGACTCGTTGCGAGCGAAGGCGACCCGGCGGCCACCGGGACCGAACGCATAGCTGCGAGCTCCCATGCCCCATACCGGACCGGCGTGGTCGGACGACTCGGCGACGACCGGCCCGGTCCGGTCGGACACGTTGAGCCAGCCACGGCGATCGTCGACCTGGACTGCTGCGCCGGTCACCGTGAACCGAGGCTGCTGGACCGCGGCGTCGGGATGACGCTGCTCGGTGAGTTCTCCGGTTGCGATGTCGGCGTCGAGCCGCGCCGAGCCGTCCCAGGGCATGTCGGGCGGTGACCACGCCTGCCACGACACCGTGGCGCCGTCCGGAGCAACGAACGGATCGAAGCAGAACTCGTGGCGGCCGTCGTCGAGACGCCGACGGGCGTCGGCGATGGTGGCATCGTGCGCCTCGGTCCCAGCACCGCGTGCGGCGTCGGACGCCGCCGCGGTCACCGCATCGAGGTCGACGCACCAGACCTCGGCCTCGTCGACGACGTACGCGAGCAAGCGACCGGCCACGTCGACCGACGGCGCCCGACAGACTCTTGCGGCGTCGCCGGTGTTATCGCCGGTCTCGCCGGCC
>JBCBDK010000052.1:0-12361 GCA_038529675.1 Actinomycetota bacterium | reverse complement strand
CATGTTGCGATGCGGATGGGTCTCGAAGCCCGTACCGCCTCGCAACATGGAGATCGTCACCTGGGTGCTCGACGGCGAACTCGAACACAAGGACTCCGAGCGGAACCGCGGCATCATCTACCCGGGGCTGGCGCAACGGATGTCGGCGGGCACCGGCATCCTGCACTCCGAGATGAACAACTCGGGCACCGACGACGTCCACTTCGTGCAGATGTGGGTGTACCCGGACACGGAGTCGGTCTCGCCGGGGTACGAGCAGCTCGACATCAATGCCGAACTCGATCGCGGCGGGCTCGTCCCGATCGCGTCGGGCAAGGGCCATGACGCGGCGATCTCGATTCGCCAGCGCGACGCGGTCCTGTGGGGAGGACGCCTCGGCGCAGGCGCGCGCGTCACCGTCCCCGCGGACCGTCACGTCCACGTGTTCGTGCCACGTGGCAGCGCGGACCTCGAGTTGGCGGGGCATCTCGCAACCGGGGACGCGGCGCGCCTCACCGATGCGGGCGGGCTCGATCTGGTCGCGGGCGACGGCGGCGCCGAGGTGCTCGTCTGGGCGACGGCCTGACCCGGACCCTCCGGATGCCCCACGCACCGACACGATGCAGACCGAGTCGGCGGCCGGTGTGACGTGTCGGCCCCGGCTCCACCGGGTTCGTCCTGTCGCGGGCAGACTGATCGGATGACCGACGCCTTCGGATCGATGGAGGACGGCGACGCCCGTTACGAGTGGTTCGCCCATCTCGTGCGTTCCCGGCGCACCTCGATGTTCGTGGAGCCCGAACGCGACGTCCCACCCGAGGTCGTCCAGGAGTTGTGCGGGCTCGCCCAGTGGGCCCCGAACCACAAGAAGACGTGGCCGTGGCGGTTCGCGTACTTCACCGGCGAGGGGCGTCGCCGGCTCGGCGAAACGATGGTCGCCGACATGGTCGACGCCGACTTCGGCGACGACGCCAAACGATCGAAGACCCGCACGAAGTATCTGCGGACGCCGGGCGTCCTGGTCGTCGGGTGCGAGCCCCACGCGAACGAGATGCTCCACATCGAGAACCGCGACGCTGTCGCCGCAGGCATCCAGAACCTCCTGCTCGGAGCGACTGCGCTCGGCCTCGCCAGCTTCTGGTCGACGCCGGCGCTCACCCGCCCACCGCGGGTGCTCGATCTGTGCGGCTTCGGGCGCGACGACCGTGTCGTCGGCATGATCTATCTCGGCTGGTCCGACGGGCGCGCCGTCGACACACCGGAGCGGCCACCGATGCCGATCACGCTTGTCACCGCCTGACCGCGAGCCGACCGAACGAACCGCTCGTCACCGCCCGGGCCGGCGCGACGAGCGGCGCATCAGCCGCTCGTCGACAGGTCTGCGAGGTGGTGGATCGGATCGTGGATCAAGTACCGGGCGAACGTGTCGACGGTGAACGACGCACCGTCGCTCCGCCGACCCGGTCGACGCCACTCGTCGCCGGCGACGCGATCGAACGCGTCGGCCAGCGCCCGGGCCGCCGATTGCAGTTCGTCGGAGACCGTGGCGGGGTCCTGCTCGTTGTACCGGTCGGTGCGTGCGGTCTCGTCCTGATCCCAGTTGGGGTAGAGCGGGTCGTCCTCGGTGAGCATCAGATCGAGGCGGACGAGGTACAGCCGATACACGTCGCGGACGTGCGCCGCGTACTCGAGGTCCGTCCAGCGCATCGGGTCGGTGCGCGCACGAAGTTCGTCGGCGGAGCGTCCGAGCGCAGTCACCCATCGAACCGCGTTGTGCCGGATCATTCCGGCCACGCCGGTTGCGTCGACGGTCGAGCCGTCGAACCCGCACTCAGGGCACCGCTGCTCGATCACCCACGTCCAGTCCTTGTCGTCGGGCTCCACGGCGTCGAGGTCGGTGCTCATCTCCGCCGAGTCTGACCGTGTCGGCGGCGTGCCGTCTTCGCGTTTCCGCCACCGCTGACCACAATGGTGCCGTGACTGCTGCCGTGGCGACCGACGACCAGACTCCCGAGGCAGCCGTGCAGACGATCGTGACGCTCGACCTCGAAGGGGTCCTCATCCCCGAGGTGTGGATCGCCGTCGCCGACCGCACGGGCATCGAGGCGCTGACCCGCACGACGCGAGACGAGCCCGACTACGACGTGCTGATGCGGTACCGGCTCGACATCCTCGCCGAGCACGGTCTCACGATGTCGCTCATCGAGGACGTGATCAACGACCTCGAACCGATGCCCGGGGCTCGCGACTTCCTCGACCGCCTCCGCGAACGGACCCAGGTGATCATCCTGTCCGACACGTTCGAACAGTTCGGTCGGCCCTTCATGCGCCAGCTGGGCTGGCCGACCATCTTCTGCCACCGTCTGATCGTCGACGACGCCACCGACCGGATCGTCGACTACCGCCTCCGCCAGCCCGACCAGAAGCGGCGATCGGTCGAGGCGTTCCACCGGTTGAACTACCGCGTGCTCGCGGCGGGCGATTCGTACAACGACACGACGATGCTCGCCGCCGCCGACCACGGGTTCCTGTTCCGCTCACCCGACAACGTGATCGCCGAGTTCCCGCAGTTCCCCGCGTTCACCGACTACGACGACCTCCTCGCCGCGTTCACCGCGCTGCTCTGAGCACGGGCGACCGTGAGCAGATTCCACCGACCCCACTGGCGCCGACCACACCTCGGTGGGCGGCTGGTCTACGGGCTCGGCACCGGGCTGGTCGCGGCGTTCCTCGCCGTGTTCAGCCGCTTCCGCATCGCTCGGCTCCGCAGCCAGCAGCGAGTCGCCAGCAACCTGCCCGACGGACCGATCATCGTGATCGCCAACCACACGAGCTACCTCGACGGGCTGCTGCTCGCGTTCGTCGCCCGCCGCTTCGGCCGGACCCTGCGGATGCTGGCCACCGCGGGTGTGTTCCGGATCCCGGTCGTCGGGTCGCTCGCTCGAACGGTCGGATTCATCCCCGTCGATCGTCGAGGTCCCGATCCGGCCCGGGCGCTGGAACCGGCGATCCACGCACTCGCACACGGCGAGGCGGTCGGGCTGTTCCCCGAGGGCCGGATCACGCGGCATCGCGATCACTGGCCCGAGCGGGCGCGGACCGGCATGGTCCGACTCGCCCTGCGGAGCGGCGCTCCCGTCGTGCCGGTTGCCATGGTCGGCGCACACCGGGTCGTGCCTCGCCGTCGGATCATCAGCCGGACGATGCTGAACGCAGTGCTCCGGCCTGATGTGGCCGTGGTCGTCGGCAGGCCGATCGACGTCGTGTCGCTGATCCCGGTCGACGCGCGTGACGACGGCCCGGAGGACGCCGACGCACTCCGGATGGTGACCGATCAGGTGATGGGCGAGCTCGTCTCGCTGGTCGAGCGACTACGCGCGTCCTCCGCGCCCGACCCGTCGGGGGTCGAGCTCACCGAGTGACGCAGCGTGTCCGCGAGGCGCTGGCCACCCTCGGCCAGCCCGACCGCCACCACCAGCAAGCCCAGCGCGACGATGCCGTCGAGCCACCAGTGGTGCCCGGTGGCCGACACGACGAACGCCGTGAGCGGCAGGTGCATCGCGGCGACCCACCGCCACCGACTCGTGCTCACGACGACGACCGCGAGCGCGACCACACCGGCCCACGCGACGTGGATCGACGGCATCGCGACGAACTGGCCGGACACCCCGGTGCCGACTGGGCCGTACACGTCCATGCCGTGGATGACGGTCACGTCGACGAACCCGAGGTCGGGGAGGAACCTCGGCGGGGCCACCCGCCAGAAGCGGAGCAGGATGCACCCGGCGGTGGTCAGCGCGAGGACGTTGCGCCAGAAGGCGTAGTGGTCACGGTGTCGCCAGAACAACCAGACGAGGAAGGCGATCGCACCGGGGACGTGCATCCCGGCGTAGTACGCCGACGAGAGCCACCCCAGCCACGCGTGGTCGCGGGCGAGCTCGTTGACCCCCAACTCGGACGGCAAGAACATCGCCTCCTGGACGTCGACGATCGTACGGGCACGATCGATCGCTCCGTCCGACTGGTCGAGCGGCAGCTTCTTGGCCGACTGCCAGAGCGCGTACAACCCGGCGACGATCGCCAGCTCCGTGAGGACCGGGATCGCGACCTCGGTCGTTCTCGTCGGACGCGCTCGCCGGAACACGAGCGCGAGCGCCAGTGACACGAGCGACATCACGAGCCCCTGTTCCCAGCTCGGCCACGGCACGAGCCCCGCGGCGGTCATCGGTGACATCTCCGCCATCCGACGACCGATGCCATCGCTGCGACCACGCCGACGACGAGCGCGACGAGCACGCCGGGAGGCCCGAACAGCGCAAGGCCCTCGAGACCGTCGAGGTTGCCGATGGCACCGGAGCGCTCTCGCGGACGTGGTTGCCGGGCGCGATCGTTCTGCTCCTCTGTGATCAGCTGGTTGCGTCGATCCCAGCGCTCGAGCAGCCCCATCGAAGGAGTCTGCCAGCTGCCAGGTCAGGCCGGTCAGCGTCGGCGTGACAACCAACCACGACGACGCTTCGGTCGCCCCCGACGCACCTCGCACCGCCACCCGTCGTATCGAGCCCCGATCCGCTCGGCGACCTGCCGGATGGTCCACGAGTCGGAGGTCACCTCGGACGGGACGGCCTCGTGGATGACGAGCACACCGAGTTCGGGCGCATCGACCTCGGTGACGTAGCCGAGCGAGCGCATCGAGGCGACGAAGCCCTGCAGGTGATCGCCCGAAACACCCTGGACGACGTGCAGGATCTGACGAGGACCGCCGATGTCGCCGTGGTCGTGGAGGTTGCGGACGACCCGCAGGTCGTCCATCGACTGGCGTTCCATGCCGATCGGCCGCACCCGATCGAAGATCGTCCACTCCGGATCGTTCGTCGGCGTCACCGTGATCCGTGCCCGCTCGGGCAGCGGCAGGCCGGCGAACTCGTCGACCTGGTCGTCGTTCGGGAGGGCGACGAGATTCCACAGCCGAGACTCGCTCCTGATCGTTCCGGCGAGTCGGCCGCGGGTGGCCGCCACGACCTGCTCGAGCGCCATCTCGGTTTCGGCGAGTGCGTCCGGTAGCGCCGACGGCGCGTCGATCGTGATCTCACAGGCGACCGGCAGGTGCGAGATCGGCGCCGCGTCGAGAAGGTCTCCGTCCACCCCGACCACCTCGTAGCCGACGGTGTCGCGCTTGAAGAGCTCCCACGCCACGCCCCCAGTGTGCCCGACGATGCCGCGCCAACAAGGTTGCCGCCGCCACCAGCTCGATCTGCGCTCGTCGACTCCCGGAATCCGGGACGGAGCGAGCGCAGATCGACGTGACGTGGGGCGGGCTACGGCTGGTAGACGCCGTACACGGCTCGCAGCGCGTCGCTGATCTCGCCGAGGGTGGAGTCGGCACGCAATGCGTCCTTCATCACGTACAGCAGGTTGTCGTCGGTGCCGGCCGCGGCTTGCACCGCCGCCAGCGCCGACTCGACGGCGGCGGTGTCGCGGTTGGCCTTGTACGCGGTGGTGCGCTCGACCTGGCTGCGCTCGAGTGCGGGGTCGACCGGGACGACCGTCGGCTCCGGCTCGTTGTCGATCGTGAACTTGTTGACGCCGACGATCACCCGCTCGTCGTCGTCGATCGACTTCGTGTACTCGTACGCCGCCTGCTCGATCTCGTCCATCTGGTAGCCCGACTCGATCGCCGACACCGCGCCGCCCATCTCGTCGATCTTCTCGATGTACTCCCAGGTCATCTTCTCGACCTCGTCGGTCAGCGCTTCGACGAAGTACGACCCGGCGAGCGGATCGACCGTGTCGACCACTCCCGACTCGTGGCCGATGATCTGCTGCGTGCGCAGCGCGATGCGAGCCGCCTCCTCGGTCGGCAGTGACAGCGCCTCGTCGTACCCGTTGGTGTGCAGCGACTGCGTGCCCCCGAGGACCGCTGCCATCGACTGGATCGCGACGCGCACCACGTTGTTGATCGGCTGCTGTGCCGTGAGCGTCGACCCACCGGTCTGGGTGTGGAAGCGGAGCATCGCTGACTTCGGGTTCTGTGCGCCGAACCGCTCGGTCATGATCCGGTGCCACATGCGGCGGCTGGCGCGGAACTTGGCCACCTCTTCGAAGAAGTTGTTGTGGCCGTTCCAGAAGAAACTGAGCCGTGGCGCGAACGCGTCGACGTCGAGCCCGGCGTCGATCGCGGCTTGCACGTAGGCGATCGCATTCGACAGCGTGAACGCGATCTCCTGCACGGCGGTCGAGCCCGCCTCGCGGATGTGGTAGCCGGAGATCGAGATCGTGTTCCACGACGGGACGTGCTTGGAGCAGTACTCGAAGATGTCGGTGATGATCCGCATCGACGGCCGGGGCGGATACACGTAGGTGCCGCGGGCGATGTACTCCTTGAGCAGGTCGTTCTGGATCGTGCCGCTGATCTGCTCGGCGGCGACGCCCTGCTCCTCGGCGACCAACTCGTACATGAGCAGCAGGATCGCCGCGGTCGAGTTGATCGTCATCGACGTCGACACCTTGTCGAGCGGAATGCCGGCGAGCAGCAGCCGCATGTCGGCCATCGAGTCGATCGCGACGCCGACCTTGCCGACCTCGCCCTCGGCGCGAGCTGCGTCGGAGTCGTAGCCCATCTGCGTCGGCAGATCGAAGGCGCAACTCAGACCCGTCTGTCCGGCGTCGAGCAGGAACTTGAATCGCTCGTTGGTCTGCTCGGCCGACCCGAACCCGGAGTACTGACGCATCGTCCAGAGCCGACCGGTGTACATCGACGGGTAGACGCCGCGTGTGAACGGCGCCTGACCCGGCGCACCGAGTGCGTCGGCGGGATCCCAGTCGCCGAGATGCTCGGCGGTGTAGACGGGCCGGACCGGGATTCCGGAGTCCGTGGTTGGCAGTTCGGGTGCGTCGGCCATACCTCGATCGTACGGCCGCGTCCGGTGGGTGGCCCAGTCGTCGGAGCGACGCCCGCGCCACAGCTCGACACGACAACGAGGCGGGCCATGTGCGGCCGACGCCGTCATCACGGGGCCAGCGAGACGTCGGCGACTCGCCACCGACGCCTGCGTCGCGGTCAGCGGGGTGTCGTCGACTCGTGCCCGACGCCGGCATCAGCTGCGAGCGCGTTGATCTCGGCTGCCAGCGCGAGGTCGAGGTGGCTGACACCACCGAGTCCGTGCGTCGTCAAGGTCACCCTGGCGTGGCGCGGGTAGCGCAGATCGATGTCGGGATGGTGGACGGCCCGGTCGGCGGCGACGGCGACCTCGAGCGCGAACGACGCGGCAGCGGTGTAGTCCGACGCGACGAAGCCGCCGACGATCGCCGGGACGTCGCCATCGCGCCAGACCCATCCGTCGAGTCCCGCAGCGTCGACGTCGGAGCGGGCGACAGGCTCGGGAATGGCGGTCATCGACCGAGTAGACCACAGCCGTCGAACGTCTCGTCGAGAGTTCGAGGTGACGTTCGACCGGACCCGGATCGAGGCGACGTCGACCTGGAGCGTGCGGTCACCTGGCGGCGACGACCGCAACCTCCATGAGCCACTCCGAGCGAGCCAGTGCCGGGACGGCCACGAGCGTCGACGCAGCGAGGTGTCCGTCGAGGAACCGGTCGCGCTCCGCCATCACGCCTGCGAGGTCGTGACCGACGACCGCGTACGTGGTGACCGACACGATGTCGGACGGAACCAGGTCGGCGTCGTCGAGCATCGCGGCGATGTTGGCCCAGACCACACCCGCCTGCTCGACGATGCCGACGGGCGTCGTGCCGTCGGGGGCGATCGGCACCACCCCGGAGGTGTGCAGCCAACGCGTCGGTGACTCGGTCACGATCGCGTGGGCGTAGTTCGCGGCCGGCGCCGCGATCGAGATGGGCATCACCGCTCGGTTCACCCCACGATCATCGCGTCCCGACATCGTTCTCGTGAGGAAGTCCGGTGGCGGCTCCCGCACATCCTCACGAGCACGGTCGCCAGGACGCCGGGTCGGGGCCGGGCCGGCCGGCCGGCCGGCTGGCTACCCTGCGCGGCGTGGCGACGCCGAGCTCACCCGACGCGACCGCCACCGCGGTCGATGCGCCCGACGGGCCCGTCAGTCGCTGGTTGTCGACCGCGCAACCCGAAGCGCTGTTCGTGCTGTCGGCCGTCGCCCAGTACGCCGGTGCCGCGCTCGCCGTCGTGCTGTTCGATCGGGTGGAACCGCAGACCGTTGCCTGGTTCAGGGTGATCGGCGCCGCGCTCGCACTGCTCGTCGTGTCGAAGCGGTGGTGGCGCGGGTGGAGCCGGGAGCAACTGATCGGCGTCGGACTGTTCGGCATCGCGACAGCACTGATGAACACGTTCTTCTACCTCGCGATCAACCGGATCGACCTCGGCAAGAGCGTCACGATCGAGTTCCTCGGGCCGATCGCCGTCGCCGCGGCCACGACGCGGACAGGCCGGAACGCGCTCGCCCTCGCGTTCGCGATCGGCGGCGTCGCCGTACTGGGCGGCGTCGAGATCGACGACAACCTCGTCGGACTCGTCTACATCCTCACCGCGTCTGCGCTGTGGGCTGCCTACATCGTGATCGGCTCTCGGGTGGCCCGCGTCGACCGCGGCGTGGCTGGGCTGGGGCTCGGGTTGGTGTTCGGCGCGATCGCCACGATCCCGTTCGGTGCACCGTGGAGCGGGCCGGTGTGGGTCTCGCCGACCCTGCTGGTGCTCTGCATGCTCGCCGGCGTCTTCTCGAACGCGATCGGCTACGGCATCGACCAGTTCACGCTGCGACGCATACCGATCCGACGATTCTCACTCCTCCTCGCGCTGCTGCCGGTGACCGCCGCACTGATCGGATGGATCGCGCTCGACCAACGGCCATCGGCGATCGACGCGCTCGGTATCGCGCTCGTCCTGGTCGGGGTCTTCGTCCAGGAGCGCGACGAGATCGAACGGGTCGAGGCCACCGTCGCCACGGACCCGGCCTGAAACCACCAACTCCGCCACGATCCCGCTCCGCCGGGTCGCAGAACTCCGGATCGTCGAGTCGATGCCTGCGGCGACGGTCGTGCCAGGCTGGTGGCGACCGCACCGAGCCGTCTCGATCAGGCAGCGGGGCGACCGAGAGCCATCGGAGGCGATGATGAGCACGCGACACGAAGTGACCGATCCGGCAGCGGTCGGCATGAGCGCCGACCGACTCGAGCGGATCGCACCAGCGATGCAGGGATTCGTCGACCGAGGTGAGGTCGCCGGCATCACCACCGCCGTCGCCCGGCGCGGCCAGGTCGTCCACCGCAGCAGTCATGGCCGACGCGAACGCGAGGCCGACGTGCCGATGACCGACGACACGATCTTCCGCATCTACTCGATGACCAAGCCGGTCGTGTCGACCGCGCTGATGCTCCTCCACGAGCACGGAGCGTTCGGGCTCGAACAACCGGTCGCCACGTACCTCCCCGGGTTCGCGACGACGAAGGTGATGGAGGCCGACGGTTCGCTGACAGATCCTCTCCGCCCACCGACCATCGGCGACCTGCTCGCCCACACGAGCGGCCTCACGTACGACTTCATGATCGACAACCCGGTTGCCGAGCTCTATCGCGAGCACCGCATCATGAACGATGCGACCCGAACGCTCAGCGACGTGGTCGACGCGATCGCCGAACTGCCGCTCGCGTTCCAGCCGGGTCAGCGATGGCACTACTCGGTGGGGATCGACGTCGCTGCCCGGCTCATCGAAGTCCTCGCCGGTCGGCCACTCGGGGCGTTCCTCGACGAGCACCTGTTCGGACCGCTCGGGATGACCGAGACCGGCTTCGGTGTCCCCGACGACGCGCTCGAACGACTCGCCGCGATGTACGGGCTGCCCGACCTCGTCGGCGAGGGCTACCACGGCGGGCAGCTCCTCGAGGCCGCACTCGCCAGCTTCGACGAACGCATCGACGTGTCCGCCACCTACCCGACCGACACGCCCGACGTGTTCCAGCGCGGCGGCCTCGGGCTCTTCTCGACCATCGACGACTACCTCCGCTTCGCCCAGATGCTGGCGAACGGCGGCGAACTCGACGGCGAACGGATCATCGGACGCACGACGCTCGCCCTGATGCACGCCGACCGACTCGCGCCGGAACTGCGTCCGATCGAGATCCTCGGGCAACCGATCGGTGGGTTCGGCTTCGGACTCGGGTCGCGGGTGATGCTCGACGTGGCAGCGAGCGACGGGCCCGGCTCGGTCGGCGAGTTCGGCTGGGCCGGCGCGGCCAAGACCTACTACTGGGTCGATCCGGTCGAGGACCTGGTCGGCGTGTTCATGTCGCAGTACATGACCGGCGTCCAGACGCCCGACCGGACGTTCCGCAACGTCGTGTACCAGGCCATCGACGACTGACATGTCGCTGCGGTCGGAGCGGCCCCGGTCTTTCGTGACCGATCGAACCGTCGTAAGCTCGGCGCATGGCCAAGCCGACGTTCGAGGACACCATGCAGGAGCTGGAGCAGGAGGCGACCTTCACCGCCGCCGACTTCGAGGAGGAGCGGACGCGTCGCAAGCAGCGACTCGCTGCGGGCCTGCGCATCATGGGCCGCCTGAACATGGCCGAGGGCGTCGCCGGGCACGTGACCGTGCGCGACCCGGAGTTCACCGACCGGTTCTGGGTGAACCCGTTCGGGCACAACTTCAAGCTGATGAAGGTCAGCGACCTGATCTGCGTCGACCACACCGGCGAGGTGGTCGTCGGCGACAAGGGCGTCAACGCTGCTGCGTTCGCGATCCACTCCGAGCTGCACAAGGCACGTCCCGACGTGATGGCGGCCGCGCACTCGCATGCGATGTTCGGTCGGACGCTGTCCACGCTCGGCGAGCCGCTGAAGATGATCAGCCAGGACTGCACGATGTTCTACGACGACGTCGCGCTGTGTGACGAGGGCTCGGGCGCCGTCGTGCTCGACACCGAGGTGTCCAAGGCGATGGCCGCCTCGCTCGGCGACAAGAAGGCGCTCATCCATCAGAACCACGGCTGCATCACCACGGGCGGGTCGGTCGACGCCGCCGTCTGGTGGTTCATCGCACTCGAGCGCTGCTGCCAGAGCCAGCTCCTCGCGCAGGCGGCGGGCACCCCGATCGAGATCCCCGAGGATCGATGCAAGGCAGGCTTCGAGGCGCAGGGCCACGATCTGGCTGGCTGGTTCCAGTTCCAGCCGTTCTGGGACGAACTCGTCGCACGCGAGCCCGAGTTCCTCGACTGAGGCCGAATCGGGACCCCGCGACGACGACGGGCGGTCCGGCGTCGCGCGACGTCGGTCGGCCGACCGCGGCGTGCTCGGTCAGCGGGCGGTGCCCTTGGCCGAGCCGACGAGTGGCGAACCGTCGACGTTGACCACGTTGCAGAGCACCTCGCGGTCGCCCAGCTCCGCCCAACTGGCTTCGGTCGGGTAGATCAGGTTGATGTCGTAGGTCGAAGTCTCGTACGGCGCACCGACGAAGGGCTCGAACGCTGCGACACATCCGGCACCGGCCTGGTCGATCACGGCGTCGAGTCCGGGGAAATCGCCGGGCGGCAGCATGAATGCGTGATACACCTCGCTGTCGTGCGGCTGCGAGCACGGCACGCCTTCCACGCTCTCGATGATCTCGCCGGTTGCGGCGCCCAGGCAGTCGCCGACGCGGATGCGGAAGGCGCCGAGCTCGCCGCCTTCGGTGATCTCACCCTGCTCGTTGCGCGTCGTGCTGTCCTCACCGCCCAACCCCACGTAGCCGGCCCCGACGAGCCCGAGTCCTGCGATGCCACCGACGATGCGTCCAACTGCCATGTCGTGTCAGTCGGATGACGACGGTCTCAGCTTGAGGTTTCGTCCCCGTTCTTGACGCGACACAGACCCTCGCCCAACACATCGGCGCCACAACACATCGGCGCCAGGCGGGAACGTTCTCGCCTTGCGCCGATGTTGCAGGGCGGGTCAGTCGGGGAGGCGGTAGGCGTCGATCGTCGGCTTGAGCGGCCGGGCGTACCACAGCGGCCGGCGCAAGCCGTGCTCGCCGTGCTCGCCGGCCGGACGCGTCTTGGACATCCAGTCGAGGTACGCCTCACGCGACTTCGTGGTGTCGACCACCACGTCGCCGTACTCGTCGCCCTCGTGCGCCGGCCCGACCCGCACGGCCTGGTGCCAGCACTGCATGCCCGAGATCGGGTCGGGCTGCACGCAGAACGTCGCATTCTGATGCACCCCCGTGTCGTGCCACCAGATCCGGCCGGTATCGGGATCCGACGACTCGTAGGATTCGTTGCCCTTCTCACGCCGGAGCTTCCACACGCCTCCCTCGTTCGAGATGTTCGCCTTCCCCGCACCCCACGAACGGCCGGTCTCCTCGTCGAGACGCCACCGGCCCATGTGGTGCGACGCCGCCACGACGCCGGGGCGAAT
>JBCBDK010000051.1:0-12382 GCA_038529675.1 Actinomycetota bacterium | reverse complement strand
CGGCACCTCGGCGCTCGCCGAACAGCGCGGAAAGGCGCGCCGACGTGAACGGCGCAGATACCGCTCGGACTCGGCCGTTCTCCGGTGCCGGATCCGGGACGGGTCTGGATGCCCTTCTTGTCGCGCAGTACCTGATGGGGCGGAGCAGTCGTCCGTCCACCCCGAGCGCAACTCGTCGGGTGCAGCCCCGAGACGCTGTACTCGTCGTGTCGACGTCCCTCGTGAAGCGAGCACCACCATGTCACCGAAGATCGTCAGCGGAGATCCGCCCGCATGGTTGCGGGAGCACACCGACCGCAACGTGCACCAGATCGGCCCGTCGCCGCAGGCCGTGGCCGAGTGGGAGCGGGCCGGTCTCACGTTGCCCGATGTCGATCGGATGCGCGGTGATCGCCTGTGTGGGCTGCGTGCGGTCCTTGCCCGTCACGATGTCGATGCTGCCGTGCTGTACGACCCGCTCAACATCCGCTACGCGACCGACACGACCAACATGTCGGTTTGGACGATGCACAACGCCGTGCGGTTTTGCGTCGTCAACACCGACGGCCCGGTGGTGATGTTCGAGTACTCGAACGGCGAGTTCCTCTCGCTGCACAACCGTCACATCGACGAGGTCCGACCGGCGCGGTCGTTGCACCCGTTCTACGTCGGGGGACGGATGGAAGAGATCGCGAACCGGTGGGCGGACGAGGTGCTCGAGGCGATCTCGTCGAATCGCCGACCCGACGGGTTGCGGGTGGCGATCGACGTGCTCGCCCTCGACGGCATCCGGGCGCTCGAGGCGCGCCGGGTGGAGCTCGTGTCGGGCCACGCAATGCTGGAGGGGGCACGGCTCATCAAGACGCCGGACGAGATCACGGCGATGCGGCTGGCCTGCCACTCGTGCGACCTCGTCGTGGCCGAGATGCGCGACGCGCTCCGGCCCGGCATGACCGAGATCGAGTTGTGGTCGATGCTCCACGTCGGCAACTGGGCCCGGTTCGGCGAGTGGGTCGAGACCCGACTGCTGTCGTCGGGCCGTCGGACGAACCCGTGGTACCAGGAGGCAAGCACCAAGGTGATCGAGGCCGGAGAGCTGGTCGCATTCGACACCGATCTTGTTGGCGCGTACGGGATGTGCGTCGACATGAGTCGCACGTGGTTGTGTGGCAACGGTGTGCCATCGGGGGCGCAGGCCGATCTGTTCGCCCGTGCTCGCGACTCGATCGAGGCGAACATCGACCTGTTCCGTCCCGGCGCGACGTACCGGGAGATCACCGAGCGACTCGCGTATCCGCCGGTATCGGACTTCAACGGCTACACCGTCATGGCCCACGGCGTCGGGCTGTGCGACGAGTATCCGTCGATCTACACCCGTGAGCAGTGGGGCGAGACCGGCTACGACGGCGTGATCGAGGCCGGCAACGTGATCTCGGTCGAGGCCTTCGTCGGCCGTCGCGATGGTGGCGAGGGCGTGAAGCTCGAGCAGCAGATCCTGATCACGCACGGCGCTCCGGAGCTTCTCACGGCTTCGCCGCTCACGCTGACCTGACCGTCAGCTACCGGGCTTGGAACGTTTGCTCAGCGCTGCGGCGCCTGCGTTCAGCAACGCCCGTCGCCGAGCGCTCGGAAACGTGCCCGATTCTGACGGGCCTACACCCGAGCAGAACGGCACGTCACGTGTGGGATGGTGCGCACGGAACGCGCGTCACCAGCCCGCCGGCAATACCACTCGGCCCGCCTGATTGGCCATGCCGGGTGTGGGCGGTTCAAGCGGCTTGCGCGCAAACACTCTTGAGCGGTGTGAGTTGGACCTTGCCCCGCGGTCGCAACGCGTGGCGGAGCAAATACGTCAGTGCAAGTACGGTCGCGCCGTATGGACGTATCCGAAGACCGGTGCTTCTTCGGTGGCCGTCACTACATGGTGACGTTCGCTAGCTCGGCGGACGACGTGAGTCTCCAACTCGAGGACACTGGGCCGGGCGTCGGACGAGGGTTCGTCGCCATTGCAGCGAAGCTCGACGATTCAAGTGAGACCACGCTGCGCACGTTCACCTCCGACCCCTTGCCACTCGGATTGCTCACGCAGTTCATCGACGAGGCTCGCAGCCGACTCCAATCCTGAACGCAAGCTCCGGTGACCTCGACTACCCGGTATCGCTCGCGTCAACAGTCGGGCTGGCCGCTCTTGATCGGCCCCGATGCGTCTGTCGCAGCGCTCTGCATTGCGTGCGCCGTGCGGTCGGCGTCGAGACCGGTCGGTGACTGCCGATCGGCTGTGTCGGGTCAGGGCGGGAACGTGCCCCGACGTGAGGGACTGTCGTGATAGGACCGGTACATGGAGGCGTCTCCGGTTGTGCGTGTGGCGAAGGATGCCGATCTCGGGGCGGTCGTCGAGATCCAGCACTCCGATCCGGCACCGGAGCTCATTGGCCTTGCGGGCGACGTGGAGCGGGCCCGGAGACTCGGACGCGCACTCACGATCTCGGACGGGATTCTCGATCCGAAGCGACCGGTCGTCGTCTTGGAGTCGGCGGCCAAACCGATCGCGTTTCTGCAGTACTCCGTCGGGCCCTCAGCATCGGGCGCGCTCTCTGCTCCGCTGGTCGTGCGCACGGTGGCCGCACTTGGTTCTGGTGTGGTTGGCCTGCCGAGGCGGCTCGCAGCGCGAAGGGCCATTCGGCTGGCGGCGCCCGCGGGTTCGCTCTACATTGCGGAGTTGCACGTGCACCCCGAGCATCGAGGCCGAGGCTTTGGGGGTCAGCTCTTGGCGTGGTCCTCTCAGCACTGTCGCGTGTTGGGTCTGGGGCAACGCAGCCTGATCACCGGATCCGAAAACCCAGCGATACGGCTCTACGAGCGCGCTGGTTTCGAGATCGTCGAGCGGGCGACTGATGCCCGGTATCAGCAGGTCTTCGGAGAGGCCGGCCGTGTGCTGATGGTCGCATGTCCCTGATGAGCCAGACGCGGTTGGACGCGTTGAGCAGGCGTCATCGAGTGGAACCGGCTTCGAAGGTCGAGATCCGCACAGAAACGTCACCCCGCACGCCGGGCTGAAACCGCTCGCAATCCGCACGACTGCGCTCGCCGCAACGCGCGGTATTGCTCGGCGGATCAACGTTGATGTGATCGAGGTCGGAGCCGTCGGCGGGCCCGCTACGTTCGCCGTTGGATGGACGCCGCAGTCTGGTACCGATGGTTCGCTGAGAACGAGGCCGCCGGATCGTCACCTCGCTACGAACGACTCGCTCAAGCCGTCGCCGACGACGACGACCTTCTCAAATGGCTCGGTCGACTGCCAGCGGCGAAGCGGCAACCGAATCTGCTGTTCGCAACGGTCAGATACCTCGGAGGACCGACGGGCAGTGTCGAGGAGTTCGTCGAGTTCGTGCGCGACAACGCGTCCGCTGTCGAGGCGACGATGTCGACGCGTGCGACGCAGACCAACGAGGCCGCCCGCTGCGCCGCATTCGTTCCGGTTCTGGCAGAGATGCATGGCGAGGTCGCCCTCATTGAGGTCGGCGCGTCCGCAGGGCTGTGCCTGTTCCTAGATCGGTACGCGTACCGCTACGACGGTGGCGAAAGGCTCGGTGATTCGCGACTCGAGATTCGCGTCGATACCGCCCATACGGTGAAGGCTCCGCAACGGCTGCCCGAGGTGAGTTGGCGCGCCGGGCTCGATCTCGATCCGCTCGACGTGTCCGACGCCGACGATCTGTCATGGCTGCAAGCGTGCGTCTGGCCCGAGCACGAGAAGCGACGCCACCGACTTGATCTGGCGGTGGAGATCGTTGGTGCCGATCCGCCACGGATCGACCGCGGCGACCTACGCGACGCCACGCGTGCGTTGATCGACGACGCGCCTCGCAACGCGACGAAGGTGGTCTTCCACTCGGCCGTACTCGCCTACGTCGACGAGCCGAGCCGGCGAGCGTTCTGCACAGCGATGCGTCACCTCGTCGAAGAACGCGATGACGTCGTGTGGCTCTCCAACGAAGGACCCACCGCCGTCGCCGATCTCGACGTGTCGGCATCGCCCGAACCACCGCCGGTGGCCGGCGCTCACTTCCACCTCGGACACAACGGAACCGAACTCGTCGCGTTGACAGACTCCCACGGCCGCTGGCTCCGATGGGCCAACTCCACGTAGCCGACGCGCCCGACACCGAAACCTCGAACCGCCTGCGACCACGCGGATCGGCATCGATGTGTCTCCCATCAGCGCAGGAGTGTGCATCCTCGACCGCTCACTCGTGCAAGTATTTGCATGGGAGCGCTCGGTGCGTCGGGTCTTCGATTCGCGACATCCAGCCGATGGGTCGGTCGTCGGATGATCCGCTGAGCGCTCTCGGCCGTCGCATGCGAGACGCGACCCGACGAAGCCCGCCAGGGCACGGCCGACTGACGAAGCTCCACGGGCCACGAACCGAGCCGTCGGCCGTCGGTCGTCAGGCGTAGGCGGGTTCGAGCACGTCGGCCACGACTCGTTCACGCAGCTCGAACGGGGCGAACGAGGCGCGCATCGCATTGATCGCCAGTCGGCCCATCTCGGCCAGCGTGAGGTCGTGTGCATCCGCGATGACGGCCAGCTCGGATGACGGCATCACCTGGCTCATCAACCGGTTGTCGGTGTTGATGCCGACGTCGAAGCCCGCTCGCAACATCGGCGCGAGCGGATGCAGCTCGATCGAGGGCACCGCTGCGACGTGGACGTGACACGTCGGCGCCATCTCGAGGTGGACCCGACGGTCGAGGACGAACCGGGCGAGCGGACCCATTCCACTGGCCGGGTCCGCCAACCCCGCTGCGTCGTGGGCCATGTCGGCTTGGAGCCGAACGCCGTGGCCGATGCGGTGGGCGCCGTACTCGAGGGCCTCGGCGACCAGATCGAGATCAGGGGGTTCGCTCGCGTGGATCGTGATGTTCTGATGACTCCGGCGGGCGAAGGCGAGGGCTTCGGCGTGCAGTGACGGCGGGAAGCCGGTCTCGGCGCCCGCCAGGTCGAGCGCGACGACCTTGTCGTCCCAGGTGCGCGTCCGGTCGACCAGTCGGGCGATCTCGAGCGATCGATCCGCCGTTCGCATCGCACAGAGGATCGCGTTGACGGTGATCGTCCGGCCCGCCGCAGCCGCCTCTTGCTCGCCGCGACGGAATCCGGACGTGACCGCATCGACGACCTCGTCGAGCTCGAGGCCGCGCGCCTGGTGGACCTCCGGAGCGAACCGCACCTCGGCGTAGACCACGCCGTCGGCCGCGAGGTCGGCAACCGCTTCCGCAGCGACCCGCTCGATCGCGTCGGCGTGCTGCATCACGGCGATCGTGTGCTCGAACATCGACAGGTACCGGAGCAGATCGCCGGAGGCGACGTTCTCGGTGATGTGCTCGACGAGCTCGCCCGGGTCGTTCGAGGGCAGCTCGTGGCCGATCGTGTCCGCCAACTCGATCAGGGTCTCAGGGCGGAGGCCTCCGTCGAGGTGATCGTGTAGCAGGACCTTCGGCAGCGAGACGACGACGTCAGGCGTCAGCATCGCGTCGCTACTGCTGGCCCTTGAACCACGGGATGCCCTCTTCCGCGGGCATCCGCAATCGTTGCGCGCCGACCGACACGGCGATCAGCATCACGAGGTACGGCGTGACGAACACGAGCTGGTTGTTCACGTCGTCGGTCTGCAGGTAGGCGAGCAGCAGGATGAGGCCGACCGCCCCGAGCCAGGTGGCGACACGCCACCGTGCCCGCAGCGCCATCAGGACCGCGAACAGCAGCAGGCCGATCGTCGCTGCCAGCAGCAGCGCACGGACGAGGTCGCCCGGGTTCGTACGCTGCGTGACGCCCTGGGCGTAGCCGAACAGGCCGGCACCGGCGGCGGTTCCGGCTGGCCGCCAGTTGCCGAAGATCATCGTCGCCAGGCCGAGGAAGCCGCGGCCGGCGACCTGGTTCTCCTGGTACCGGTTGGCCGAGAACACGAGGACGGCGCCGCCCATGCCGGCGAGGCCGCCCGAGATCGCCATGCCGAGGTAGCGCATGCCGTGCACGGACACGCCGAGCGAATCGGCAGCAGCAGGTCGCTCACCGGCTGAGCGGAGCCGGAGCCCGATCGGTGTGCGCCACAGCAGGTACCCGATCGCGAAGAACAGTGCGATCGTGATGACGACGTCGCCGCGCAGCTCGGACAGCAGACCGTTGACGATCCCGCCGATGTCGCTGACGAGGAACCAACCCTGGTCCTCGAACCACTCCGAGACGTTCGGCGTCTGCCACCCGAACAATCGCCCGCCGGCGATGAAGGGCGTGGTGAACTCGAAGATGTCGCCGCTGTTGCCTGGTGATGACGTGACCGACCCGCCTTGCGCGTCACTGAACAACTCGCTCGCCATGAAGCGAGCGACGCCCGGGGCGAGCAGGTTGATCGCGACGCCGGCCACGATGTGGTTCACACCGAACGTCGTGGTTGCGACGCTCATGATCAGCCCACCGGTCACGCCGCCGACGATGCCGCCGACGATCGCCATCCACGGTCCGAACTCCCAGCCCCACCAGCCGGCGAAGATCGTGCCGAAGGTCATCATGCCCTCGATGCCGATGTTGACCGTGCCGCTGCGCTCCGCGACCAGACCGGCGAGACCGGCGAGCGCCACGGGGGCAGCGGTTCGGAGTGCGGTCCCGAAGGTGCCCGACGACGTGAGGTCGTCGTTGTCGGCGATGATTCGGGCGATCGAGAGCCCGAGGATGCCGATCAACGGCACCGCGTACATCATGAGGCGAACGTTCTGCCACCACGGGACGGCCTCGTCGACGGGTGCGGGCCGGTCGGTTCCGACGGTGGCGGTCATGCCGGCGCTCCTGACGGCTGCGGTGCCGGTGAGTCGTCGTCACGATCGGCGTCGGGTGGCTCCTGCTCGGCTCTGGCCGCAGCAGTGGCGGCGGCGGCCGCTGCTGCTTCAGCAGCGGCGTTCCGACGCTGGATGACCTCGTACGCCACGACGGCGGTGAGGAGGAACGAACCCTGCAGGATGCGGCCGATCTCGGGCGGTACGCCGATCGGCCCGAGTCGCTGCGTGGCCCGCTCGATCGTGGCCCACACGGCGGCGGCGGCGGCCACACCACCGGGATGGTTGCGTCCGAGGAGCGCGATGCCGAGGCCCGTGAACCCGAGCTGCGACGGGAAGGCGTCGCCGTACTTGTAGAAGTTCGGATCGGAGATGAGATACGGCAGGCCGATCATGCCGGCGATCGCGCCGGACATGAAGAGCGTGATCATGACCATCTTCTTCGGGTTCACCCCGGCTGTGCGAGCCGCCTGCGGGTTCATGCCCGACAGCCGGAGGTCGTAGCCGAACCGGCTGCGGTTGAGCAGCAGGTGGTAGCCGACGCCGAGCATGATCGCGACGACGAGGAAGCCGTAGAGTTCGACACCGGGCGCGAAGTTGAACCCGAAGAACTCGATCAACCGGTTGAGGGACGGGATCCGAGCCGACTCGGGCATCAGCTTGGTCTGGGCGACGAGCCCGCCGTTCTCGGTGTCGCGGAAGAACTCCTGGAGCAGGAACGCCGTGAGCCCGATGCCGATGTAGTTCAGCATGATCGTCGAGATGACGACGTTGACGTTTCGCGTCACGTTGAGGATGGCTGCGACCAGCGCCCATGCGCCCCCGACGAGGATCGCGACGATGATCACGAACGGGACGTGGATGACCGGTGGCAGGCTCACCTCGGCACCCGCCCAGCCGGCGATGAGTGCGGCGAGGATGAACTGGCCGTTGGAGCCGATGTTGAACAGGTTCATCTTGAACCCGATCGCGGCGGCGACGCCGGAGATGTAGAGCGGTACGCCCCGGTTGATGATGAGGACGACCGACTCGGTGGAGTCGATCGTCTTCCACATCTCGCGGAACGCCTCGATCGGGTCGTTCCCCGACGCGATCAGCGCGATCGACGAGATGATGATCGCCGCGCCCGCGGCGATCAACGGGGCGAGTGAAGCTCGCCAGACCTTTTCCAACATCAGTGGCCGCCCTTCGCGCCCGTCATGTACGAACCGAGGTCGGCCGGCGTCACCGTGCTCGGGTCGAGTTCTGCCACGATCCGCCCACGCAGCATCACGACCAGCCGGTCGGACAGGCCGATCAACTCCTCGAGGTCGGCCGACACCAGCAACGTCGCGAGTCCCTCCTGTCGGGCATCGCGCAGGATGTCCCAGATGACGGCTTGCGCGCCGACGTCGACGCCGCGGGTCGGGTGGGCGGCGAGCAGCACCTTCGGATCAGCGGTCATCTCACGCCCGACCACCAGCTTCTGCTGGTTGCCACCCGAGAGGGTGAAGATCGGGACCTCGACGCCGGGCGTACGGACGTCGAACTCGTCGACGATCTTCTCGGTCTGGGCGCGCGCGCCGCCGGCGTCGATCCATGGCCCTTTCGCATACGGCGCTTGGTGCTGATGGCCGAGCGCAGCGTTCTCCCAGATCGAGAACGGCAGGACCAGGCCGTCCTTCTGGCGATCTTCAGGGATGTAGCCGACGCCGAGCGCACGGCGCTCCTGGGTGTCGAGTTCGGTGAGATCCGTGCCGTCGACCGAGATCGAGCCCGCCGCCTCGACGAGCCCGACGATCGCGGCGACGAGTTCGGACTGGCCGTTGCCCTCCACGCCGGCGACGCCGACGATCTCGCCTCGATGGACGCGCAGGCTGACGTCGTCGACGACAGGGAGGCCCGTCTCGGGGTGCTCGACGGTCAGCCCGTCGAGCACGAGACTGGCGTCATCGGTGACGGTCGAGTCACGCGTCTCGGGGGTCGGGAGTTCAGACCCGACCATCATCTCCGCGAGGTCGCGCGGCGTGACCGCCGACGGGTCCGGGACCTCGCCGACTGTCTTGCCCTGACGGATGACGGTGATCGCGTCGGCGTGTTTGAGGACCTCGTCGAGCTTGTGCGAGATGAAGATCACGGTGGCGCCCTGGGAGGTGAGGTCGCGCAGCGAGGCGAACAGCTCGTCGACCTCCTGGGGGACGAGCACGGCGGTCGGCTCGTCGAGGATCAGAATCTTCGCCCCCCGGTACAAGACCTTGAGGATCTCGGCCCGCTGCTTCTCGCCGACGCCGAGTTCGGACACGAGTGCATCGGGATCGATCTGGAAGCCGTAGCGCTTGCCGAGCTCGAGCAGCCTGTTGCGGGCGCTGCGTGAGTCGAGTCGTAACCCGCTGCCCGGCTCCTGGCCGAGCACGATGTTCTCCCAGACCGTGAAGTTGTCGGCGAGCATGAAGTGCTGGAACACCATGCCGATCCCGGCGGCGATCGCGTCCTTGGGGGAGTGGAAGTCGACGACCTCGCCGTCGACGGTGACCGTGCCCTCGTCGGGCTGGTGGGCGCCGTAGAGCGTCTTCATCAGCGTCGACTTGCCCGCACCGTTCTCACCGACGATCGCGTGGACCGTGCCGGTTCGGACCGTGAGGTCGACGCCGTCGTTGGCGACGACGCCGGGGAACCGTTTGACGATGTCCCGGAGTTCGATCGCCACCTCGCCGGTGCCGGGAACCGCTGGATCGAGCGAGGTCTCGGTCATCAGCGGCATGTTTAGTCGATTCGCGCAGGGGTCGTGGCAGGGCCGAACGTCCCGAGGCCCTTCGGGTGCCGACGCGGCGGTGTCCCGGACGCGACGATGCCCGCCCGGCGAACCGGGCGGGCATCGTTCGAGCACTCGTCAGCCCTGATCGACCGGACGGTCGGTCAGGCGACTGCGCCGAGGATCACGGTGTGGCGGGCACCTCGATGTCGCCCGCAACGATCTGGGCTGCCAGGGCGTCGAGGTCGCCGGTGATGTCGTCGACGAAGCCACCGCTGGTGGAGTAGCCGACGCCGTCCGACGCCAGGTCGAACACCTGCACGCCACCGGCGAACTCACCGTTGGCGAACGCCTCGATCGTGTTGAACACGGCCACGTCGACCTTCTTCAGCATCGAGGTGAGGATGTACGGCTGGATCTCCTCCGAGACCAGGTTGAACTGGTCGGAGTCGACGCCGATCGCCCACACCTCGCCCGGGGCGCCGGCCTCAACCGCCGCCTCGAACGCACCGAGACCCGAGCTGCCCGCTGCCGAGTAGACGATGTCCGCGCCGGCCTCGTACTGTGCCGAGGCGATCTCGCGGCCACGCGCCGGGTCGTTGAAGCCACCGAAGTCCGGCGGCTGGGTGATGTAGTTGACCAGCACCTCGATGTCGGGGTTGACCTGCTGAGCGCCGGCGACGAAGCCGGCCTCGAACTTCTTGATCAGGTCGTTCTCGACGCCGCCGATGAAGCCGACCGTGCCGGTCTGGCTCTTGAGCGCCGCTGCGGCGCCGACGAGGAAGGAACCCTGCTCCTCGGCGAAGACGAGCGATGCGACGTTGTCCGCCTCGACGACCGAGTCGACGATCGCGAAGCTGGTGTCGGGGTTGCCGGCCGATGCGGTGGTGATCGCATCGCCGAACAGGAAGCCGACACCGACCACGAGGCCGGCACCGTCGTCGACGAGGCCCTGGACGCGCTCGGCGCGATCACCGTCGCCGGTCGGAGTGGATTCGCTCGGCACGATGCCCAGTTCGGCTGCAGCCTGATCGAGGCCAGCACCGGCGGCGTCGTTGAACGAACGGTCGCCGCGACCGGTGATATCGAACACCACGCCGACGGCGGCGGCCTCGCCGGCCGGCTCCTCGGCCGGCTCCTCCATCGCATCGTCGTCTTCCATGGCGTCGTCGTCTTCCATGGCGTCGTCGTCTTCGGCCGGCTCCTCCATGGCGTCGTCGTCTTCCATGGCGTCGTCGTCCTCGGCCGGCTCCTCGGCCGGTTCCTCGGCGTCGGCGGGCTCGTCGGCGGGTGCCTCGTCCTCGGCGGGCGCGTCGTCCGCATCGTCGTCGCTGCCACAGGCGGCGATGCCGAGCGCGGCGACCATGCTGGCCGCGAGCAGCTTCTTGCTCTTGATCATGTTCTCCCCTTCAGAGATGAGCCCGCGTCGAAGCGGGCCGTTCACGTGTACCCGACAACTTACCGTGCGGTACTCGGCTGCAGAGCACACGCGCCAACCCGGTCGCGAGAAACCCCTGGACAGCGGAGGAGCGTCGTGGTCGTCGACGTCGGCGAGATCGGCGCGATTCGACGGCACATGCCACGGTCACCGCTCGGTCCGCCAATATCGTGAGGGGATGCCCACGTCGACCGTGCCCTCCGCTCCGGCGCGCACTCGGCCACCGGGCGCCGAGCGTGGGCGGTCGGGAGCGCGTCCTACGCCGCCGAGGCTCCCGCAACGGGTCTACTGGCGGCGACGTCTGGCCGTGTTGCTCGTCCTCGTCGTGATCGGTTGGGCTGCCGTGTCGGCGGTGAGCGGGCTGCTCGGTGGCGACGACGACCAGGCCGACGGCGAGTCGGTCGCGATCTCCGGCGACACGGTGTCAGGCGAGACGGTGTCAGGCGACACGGCGACGGGCGTCGACGCATCGGCGGCACTCGTGCCACCGGCCGGTGATCCGGCACCGGTCGACGGTGCGGCGGCGGGCGGGGACGACACGATCCCGGCCGACGCCGAGTCGCCTGATCCGGCGGTCGCCGACGTCGTGGATGCCGCGACCGATGACGAGCCGGAGGAGACGGGTCCGCCCTCGGTGTCGAACCCGGCGACGGTGCACATCGTCGGCGACTCCGACGCCGGTACCTTCGGGCCATACCTGCAGACGTTGCTCGACAACACCCTGATCGCGACGACATCGCTCGACTACAAGGTCTCGTCCGGGCTCGCCCGACCCGACTTCTTCAACTGGCCCGCCCAACTCGCGACGACCATCCCCGAGGTCGACCCCGACATCGTCGTGGTCACCTTCGGGGGCAACGACAGCCAGGGGCTGTCGAAGCCGCAAGACGAGCTGGACTTCCTCGTCGGCGACCCGCTCGCGAACGAGGCGGAATGGTCGGCCGAGTATCAGCGACGCGTGCTCGAGGTGCTCGACGTCCTGCTCGACGACGACCGCTCCGTCGTCTGGGTCGGCATCCCGAACGACGACAACCCCGACGTGACCGAACGACTCCGCATCCAGGACCAGGCCGTACGCGCGGCGATCGAGCAGCGACCCGAGGTCGTCTTCGTCGACACGTGGAATCGGTTCTCCGGCCGTGACGGCAACTGGGCCGAATTCGTGGTCGACCCCCGCGACGGCGTGGGTAAGGACGTCCGCGCCGACGACGGTTTCCACCTCAACACCACCGGCGCCGAGATCCTCGCAATCGACATCGCGGTGGAGGTGCGGGATCTGCTCCGCGAACGCGGCGCGTCGATCTGATATCACATGCTGGGTCTGTCCCCAGGCGTGATCACTGGGACCGACCGCGGGCGCGGATCCGTTCGCGACGCTCGGCCACCTTGTCGGCGCTGAACATCGT
>JBCBDK010000050.1:0-12494 GCA_038529675.1 Actinomycetota bacterium | reverse complement strand
CCCCACCCAGCAATGCGAACCCGAGCACCGCGGCGATGAGTACCACCGACGCGGCAGCGGGTGCCGGGACCCAGGCGGCGACTCGACGCGCGGCCCGCAGCGGGTCGGGGAACCCACCGGCGGCACCGAACCCGTAGTCCGGCTTCGGCACGACCTCGCCAGCCTTGGAGAGAATGCGGTCGCGGAGCCCGGGAGGCGCAGCCAGGGCCGGTGCACCGGCGAACAGTGCGAGCGGTGCGACCTTGGTCCGGTTGGTCGAGCACGTGTCGCAGTTGTCGATGTGGCGTGCGACCCGCTTGCGGATCAGGACGCTGAACTCACCGTCCCACGACGCGAGGAGCGAGTCGAGGTCGTCGCAGTCCTTGCGACCGGCCCGGGCGATCGCGTACGCGCCGAGGCTGCGTTCGACCCGCTCGCGCATGCGATGGACGAGCGTGTAGCTCTGGTTCGCGGACACGCCGAGCGCATCTGCGAGATCCTGGCCGTCGAGACCCTGCCGCAATGACAGTTCGAGGACCAGTTGGTCGCGCTCGTCCAGTCCGCGCGCCGCGCCGCGCAGCAGCGCCGCCATCTCGTCGCCGGCCAGTTGCTCTGCGACCGCGTCGCCGGTGTCCGGCTGGCGATCGTCAGCCATGTCGACACCGATGTAGTCGTCGGATCCGTCGGAGAAGTCCGTCGCCACGGTTCGGCGTCGTCGCTTCGTGCGGGCGTACACCTCGTTGCGCAGGATGGCGAACAACCACGGCTTCAGCCGAGAGGGGTCGCGGAGCTGCCCGAGCCGTTCGGCAGCGAGCAACACGGTGTCCTGCAGGACGTCGGCCGCCTCGTCGCGGTCGTTCAGCATCGCCGCAGCCGTGTCGTACAGCGTGTCGGAGTAGCGGTCGTAGATGCCCGCGAGCGCGCCTGGATCTCCGGCGAGGTGGCCGGCGACGAGGTCGGCGTCGGTGGTGTCGTTGGGCATGGTGCATGGTCCGCTCCACACGTCCAGAGACGCGTGGTCGCGGGATCTCGCGGTTTCGTACGATGCCCGGTCAGCTGACCAGCGGGCCGATGGTCGACACCGCCGGCCCGGTCACCAGGCGATCGTCATCGTACGACGCAGCGGACGTCCGGCCGAGACGACTTCCACCGCGGCCTCCGAGCCGACCCGAGCGGTGATGTTCGGGGCGTCGGGCGGGCCCGACTGCGGCTCGACGCAGGTCGCGTGGGGCGGTGCGTCGAACACGACCCAGTGGTCGCAGTCGGCGTCGATCGTGACGACGGGCGCGAGCGTGCGGTCGTGATGCATGCGGATCGGCCCGCGGGCGCGGAAGCAGTCGTCCCACGGCGGTGGGGGTACGTCGACCAGCCGCCCGGTCGGCAGCCCGTGGTCGTCGCGTTCGAGCATCGCGCTCGGCTCGAACTCGAGACGTGCCGGCTTGGCGAACCACGGGTGCCAGCCGATCACCGCCGGGAACGAGGAGCCTGGATTCGCCTCCACGCTGAGTTCCGATCGCAGGTGGTCGTCGCCGACCTCGATCGTCTGCCGCGCAGTGCCGGCGAACGGCCAGCCCAACGCCATCGGATCGTCGTCCGTGAGCGAGCAGGATGCCGTGAGGGAGCGCTTGGTGTGGGCCTCGAGCGTCCACGGTCGGCCGAAGACGATGCCGTGGATCGCGTGTGCGCTGGCGTCGGGAACCGCTTCGGTCGCCGGCGGCATCGGGGGTCGGATCGGGCCGCCGCCCGATCGGCCACCGTCGCGATGGTTGCGGGCCAGCTCGACCTGCCGGCCGTCGTGCTCGAAGCGCCCGTGCCGGAGCCGTCCGGCCCACGGCGCCATCGGGTAGCACCCCCACTCGATCGAGGTCGGATCGCGGTCGTCGGCGACGGCGAGCAGGTCCACGCCGTCGCCCGCCGCCGGAACGTCCGTCGCGATCAGTCGGACTCGCGCGAGGCGGCAGCCGGCAGCGAGGTCGATGGTCACCTCGGCGGTCATGGGGCCCACCCCCGGTCCGGTCAGGACGAGCTGCGTCACGGCGGGCACACTACGACCGACCTCACGCGATCCTGTCGAGCTCCGCAGTCTTCGGCGAGACTCGACGGTCATGCGTGCCGTCGTCCAACGTGTCCGATCGGGTTCCGTGTCCAGTCGTGTCACGCCCGACGCCGAGTTCGAGACGGTCGGCGAGATCGGTGTCGGGCTCGTCGTCCTCGTCGGCATCACCCACGACGACGGCGCCACCGCTGCCGTCAGACTGGCGGACAAGTTGTGGGGGCTGCGGGTGTTCGACGATGCCGACGGGGTGATGAACGTCGCGACGGCCGACGCCGGGGGCGAACTCCTCGTCGTCAGCCAGTTCACGCTCTACGGCGACACCTCGAAGGGGCGTCGTCCGAGTTGGATCGACGCAGCGCGACCCGACGTCGCCGAGCCGCTCGTCGACCGGATCGTGGAGCGGCTGCGGTCGCTCGGCGCCACGGTCGGCACCGGACGCTTCCGGACCGAGATGCGCGTCGAACTGGTCAACGACGGACCGGTGACGTTGATCATCGAGACCTGAACTCAGTCGTCGGACCGGCGGGTGCGGACCACGGCGGGCGTCAGCCCGGCGGCGATGACCACGAGCAGCATCGCGATGAACGGCCCGTCGCCGAGCGACGTGTACCAGGTGTTGCCGGTGCGGAGCTCGACGGTGTCGTAGAGCACCACCCGCTCGCTCTGGTCGCTGCGCTGGCGGACCTCGCCGGTGTGGTCGATGAACGCGGTGTACCCGGTCGGTGCGGCCTGGACGACCCAGCGTCCGGTCTCGATCGCGCGGAGCCGACTCGACGCGACCTGCTGGGTCTGCACGATCGTGCCGGTGTAGCTCGCCCCGTTCGTCGGGTTGAGGATCGCCGTCGCGCCCAGCTTCACGCCCTCGCGCGCTCGGCCGCCGAAGAACACCTCCCACGAGATCACCGTCGCGAACCGCTCACCGGTCGGCAGGTCGAGCACCGCCGGGTCGGTCCCCGCCACTGCCGCGCCGACGCGATCGACCTCGGAGGTGATCGCGCGGAGCACGGTTCGCAACGGCACGTACTCGCCGAAGGGGACTCGCCGCACCTTGTCGTACCTGCTGGTCACGTCGCCGTCCGGGGTCACGACGACGTGGGCGTTCGTATACCGCCGTGGCCGACGCTCCGTGAACGGCTCGGTGATCCCGACCGCCAACGGCACGCCGAGCCGAGCGGCCTCGGCCGCGACGGCGTCGCGTTCCGGCGCTTCGAGGAACGGTTCGCCGGGCTCGGTGTCGATCGTGTTCTCGGGCCAGAAGACGAGGTCGAGCGTGTTCGCTCGCTCGGCCGGAATCGCAGCGGTTGCATCGAGGTGGCGCTGGGTCACGACGTCGGACTCGACGTCGAGCGCGGTGGTTCCCTGCTCGCCACCGCCCTGCACCGCAGCGACCTCGATCGTGTCGCCGGTTGCTCGGGTGTCGGGAGCGATCGTCAGCGCGGCGGTGACGACGGCGGCGGACAGCCCGCTCGCGACGGTGGCGATCGGTCGGAGCGTGCGTGGCGCCGTGTCGGGATGTCGCTTGCGCCGGTCGGCCAATCGAGCGGCGGCGACGGCGACGAGCGCGCCGAGCTGCAAGGTGAGCCAGGTGAGCAGCACGACCCCGCCGATGCGGGCGACACCCGCCAGCGGGCCACCGACCTGGCTGATGCCAAGCGAGGCGAGCGGCACGCCACCGAACGGGAAGGCGAAGCGCAATGCTTCGGCGAGCGCATGCGCTGCCGGTCGCACGAACAGGGAGTTCGGTCCTGGTCGGACGATCAACGCGGCCACCCCGTGGTACACGCCGAAGATGGCACAGGCTGCGAGGTAGCCGGGGATCGTGAGCTGGACCATCCACCCCATCCCGAGGTACATCCAACCGGCGCCGAACAGCCACGCGTGGCCGAATCGTCGGCGGCGGCGGGCGCCCTCGGCGGCGAGGCGCTCGGCCACCGTGACGTACAGCGCGATGCCGACGATCGCGAGGGGCCACCATCCCCACGGCGGGAGCGAGAGTGCAACGAGTGCACCCGATCCGAGCGAGAGCGCCGGCAGCGCGACGCGGTCGGCGATCCTGCGGGCGGCCGAGTCGGGTGATGCGACCGGTTCGGCGTGCCCCTGCGCCGATGCGTCGTCGGTGAGCCTGGTGTCGGCGGGCATGGTGTCGGTCAGCTCGGTGCCGGTCCGGCCACGACGACCGGAGCGGCGAGTCGGTGGCGGGGAGGAGGTCGTGGGCGAGTCGGTCACGTCGCCAGCGCGAGCTTGACGACGATCCGCTGCGCGACCGATCCCGGTGGATGACACGCGAACAGTGTGGCGGTCGCGTCGTCGGTCTGGTCGACGATCCACAGCGCGTCGGGTTGCACGATCATCGTCTCGGTGACGACGTACTCCGTCTCACCCGATGCCGTCGTGAAGACGACCGAGTCGCCCGCCGTGAGCTGATCGATGTTGCGGAACGGGCCGCCATGGCTGGTTCGGTGGGCGGCGACGACGACGTTGCCCGGCTCGCCCGGGAGTGCCGTGCCGGGCCAGTGGCCGGGCCCGTTGTCGAGCGTCGTGAGCCGGATGCCTTCGAGGAGCGGTGCCTCGACGCCGAGGGTCGGGATCGACAGGGCGCCGAGCTGGATCTGGTCTTCCGGTCCGCGTGGGTCGGCCGGTGGGGCGATCGGGGTGTCCGGCGTCGCGACCAGGGTGTCGGTCGGGACCGTGCTCGCCGGTGCGGCGGTGGTCGTGGGCGCAGCGCTGGTCGTGGGGGCGAGCGTCGTCGTCGCCGCAGTGATCACGGTCGACTCCGATTGCGTGAAGACCTCGGTCGTCGCCGGGTCCGTCGCCGGCACGGTGGTGTCGGCCGGTGCTGCCGAGTCGCCGGACTGCAACGCCTCCGGGTCGTCGTCGGGGAGCAGGAACACGGCGCCGCCGAGCGCGCCAGCACCGATCGCGACCGGGATCGCGATCATCGCCGCGGTCCGCCCACGGCGGGGTTCGTCGCCGGTGTCGATCGTGTCGACGTGCAGCGCCATCAGGTCATCCTGGCAGAGCCAAGGCGTGGTCCGCCGCGCGTTCAGCGTTCGTTTTCGCACTTCGAACACACGCCGGGAGGCCCATGCCGTCGAAGCCGGAACCGGCCACGAACACCCCGGCGGGGAGGAGCCGACGGACATCGTCGACCCATCGGCGATGGTGAGGCCGATAGTGAGCGAACGCACCCCGCCAACGGGTGATGCGCACCTCGGCCGGCGTGATGGTGCCATCGAGATGGTGACGAAGATCGTCGAGGGTGGCCTGGATGATCGCATCGTCGTCGAGGTGGAGGATCGGCGCGCCCTGGCGTCCGAGCGAGACGCGCAGGATCTCGCCACCGTCGGGCGGTCGCCAGTGGCCCCACTTCTGGCTGGCGAAACTCACCGCGGTGATGCGTCGCTGCACGGGTTTCGGCACGAGGTACCCGCTCATGCCGCGCAACCGTTCCGGCCACTCGCCCGCCGGAACGTGGAGCGTCACCATGACCACGTCGGTCCCCTCCGACCCCGCTGCGAGTGCGGTTGCAAGGTCACTGGAAACGAACGGTTTGCCGTGGCCGAGCATCGACCACACTCCGCTCGTCCGGCCGGTGAGGACGATGGCATCGGCGCGCTCACCGTTGACCGACCAGGCGTCGTCAGCCTGTTCGATCGACGCATCGACGCCGGTGACGAGCGCCGCTCCAGCGGCGGCGGCGCGTTCGGCAGCGGCTCGGGCCAGCGATGCCGCACCTGTGCGCGGCACCGCGAACACCGCAGCTGCTGCACCACCGGACGCCGTGCCCGCCGACGGCGTGCGCCGTTGCTGTGCGAGCGCGGCGAGCAGCAGGCTGCGACTCGATGCGAGCGCCGCGATCTGGGGGACCTCGGCGAGGCTGAAGTCGTCGGTGTCGGCTGCATAGATGCTGCCGACGAGCGCGTCGACGAGCCGGTCGTGGACCTCGTTGCCGAACCGGGCACGGATGTGACGACCGAGCGAGTCGTGATCGATCGAGCGGCGGGGGAGCAGCGGTTCCGTCGCCGCCCGGAGGCGTCCCCGCCAGGAGAACAGCGAGGTCCGGGCGAGCGCACGGAGATCGCCGGGAACGCCGAGGACGAGTCCCGACGGGATCGGATGCAGCCGGTCGTGCCAGACGGCTGCGCCGACGGGTTCGGGATGCACGAGGTCGTCGCCGAGCCCGACCTCGGCGGCGAGGGCGACCGCGTCGGGCACGCGTGCGAGGAATGCGTCGGCAGCCTCGTCGACGTGGTCGACCCCGGCGAAGGTCGATGAGCCGAGCACACCCCCGACGCAGTCGTTGCGCTCGATCATCGAGACGCGCAGCCGGTCGCCGTAGTTCGTCGCGAGGTGGTGCGCAGCCGCCGCACCGGTGATGCCCGCGCCGACGATGACGACGTGCGGCGTGTCGCTCACGGTGTCCGGTCCGCCCCCGCCGGATCACGACGGGTGCGGTCGTGCACCAGGCGGACGATCTCGTGCAGCACGTCGGGGTCGGAGTCCTGGTGGACGCCGTGGCCGAGGTTGAAGATGTGGCCGGGACTCGGGACGTCGCCGGCACCGCGATTGTCGGCGAGAACCTGTTCGGCGCCGGCGACCGCCGCCTCACGGCCCGCGAGCACGAGCGCAGGGTCGAGGTTGCCTTGGACGACGAGGTTGCCGCCGAGCCGAACCCGGGCTTCGCTGATCGGCGTCCGCCAGTCGAGCCCGAGCACGACGCGGCCGGCGCCATCGTGGCCGGTGTCCATCGCGCGATGCATCGACTCGAGCAGGTGGTCACAGCCGATGCCGAAGTGAATGCTGGCGACGTGTGGGTGCCGCTCGCGCAACTCGGTGAACACGCGCTGAGAGTGTGGGAGGACGAAGCGCTGGTAGTCGGCCTGGGAGAGCGATCCGGCCCACGAGTCGAACAGCTGGAACGCCCGGGCACCGGCGGTCAGTTGGGCGTCGATGAACGTGATCGCCGACGTCGCGAGGCGATCCATCACCGAGTGGAACAGATCCGGCGCGGTGTGCATCATCGCCTTGGTGTGCCGGTAGTCGCGGCTCGGAGCGCCCTCGATCAGGTAGCTCCCGACGGTGAACGGCGCACCGGCGAAGGCGAGCAGCGGGACGTCGGCGGCGAGCTCTGCCACGAGGCGCTCGACCGTCGCGACGACGTAGTCGACGTCGTCGACCTCCAGCGGTCGCAGGCGTTCGAGGTCGGCAGCGGAGCGCAGCGGCGTCTCCGCGACCGGCCCGGTGCCGGGCGCCACGTCGACGCCGAAGCCGACCGCGTGCGGTGGCACGACGATGTCGCTGTACAGCACAGCTGCGTCGACGCCGTAGCGACGGACCGGTTGCAGCGTGATCTCGGCGGCGTCGTCGGGCCGCTTGATCGCGTCGAGGATCGAGCCCTCGCCGCGGACGGCCCGGTACTCGGGCAGCGAGCGACCCGCCTGACGCATGAACCACACCGGTGTGTGGCGTGGCCGGATCCCGGCCGCGGCATCGAGGAATGGCACGTCGTTCGGCACCTCGCCGACGCTATCCACCCCACCCGAGTTGGAATCCTGCTCAGGGACGGAATCCAACTCCGCTCGATACGTGCTGGACGTTCCCTCATGCCGTCGGAGTCAGGTGCGGTACGGCTCGATGCGAGGGTCGGCGCCGTGATGGAGCGCCGCGCCGTGTTGGATTCCGTCCCCGAGCAGGAATCCAATGCTGTCCGGACGAGCGTCACAATCCGGGCGGGAGCCGGTCGCCGGTAGCATTGACGCGCCCGTTTATGACCCAGCAGCACCCCGATCTCGCGGACGAGCAGGCGTACATCGATCACGCCTACGAGTGTCTGGAGGCGAGCCGCGACGCGGCGTTCCGCATTCGAAGCCTCAACGAGGCGGACACCGGCGGAACGTTCCAGGCGCGGTTCGAACGGAACGCGTTCGACGAAGCACTGGTCAAGCGGCTCGAGGAACTCGAACTCGGCGACGCCTCGCTCGTCTTCGGCCGCATCGATCGCGTCGGTGACCTGACCGACGACACGGCCCACGCCGAGGGCTCGGACGGCGAACGGTCGGGCAGTCCCCAGACCGAAGCGTTCCACATCGGCCGTCTCGCCATCGCCGACGAGGACCGTGAACCCGTCGTGATCGACTGGCGGGCACCGATCGCCGAACCGTTCTACCGAGCGACCGGCCGCGAGCCGATGGGGCTCGCCCGTCGCCGCCACTTCGTGATCGAGGGTCGCGAACTCCTCGGCATCGAGGACGAACTGTTCGGCGAGGGCCATCTCGGACTCGGCCACGACGAGGGCCTCGCCGACGCCGGGAGCGGCGCAGTCGTGGCCGGCGAGACCGGCCTGCGCGGCTACTCGACGCTGCTCGCCTCGCTCGAGCGTGGGCGAACCGGAACGCTGGGCGACATCGTCGCCACCATCCAAGGTGAGCAGGACGAGATCATCCGCTCGCCGCAGCACGGCGTGCTCGTCGTCCAGGGTGGCCCGGGTACGGGCAAGACCGTCGTCGCACTCCACCGCGCCGCGTACCTGCTCTACACCTACCGCTTCCCGCTCGAGGACCAGGGTGTCCTCGTCATCGGCCCCAACCGCGTGTTCCTTCGCTACATCGAGCGGGTCCTCCCGTCCCTGGGTGAGGCCGGGGTCGAGCAGGTCACGCTCGCCGACCTCGTTCCCGGCGTCAGCTTCCTCCGCCCCGGCGACGACGGCGACGACTCACCGACCACCGCTCGCATCAAGGGCGAGGATCGGATGTCGGACCTGATCGACCAGGCCGTCCGCGACCGCAAGCGGCCCCTCAAGGACGACATCGTCCTGCCGTTCGGTGCCGGCTACGTGCGGATGCGGGCGCAGGAGTCGGCACGCATCGTCAAGAACGCCCGGCGCCGGTTCAAGCGCCACAACGCCGGCCGCCGGTTCGTCGAGAACGAGGTCTACGCAGCCATGGCCGCCACCGTGCGCGACGACGAGGTCGGCCCGCGGCAGATCAGGGACGCGCTGCGGGGCACGCTCGAGCTCCGCGAGATCCTCGACACGATGTGGCCGGTCCTCACGCCGGCCCAGCTGCTCCACGACCTGTTCGGTTCGAAGGCGCTCCTTCGTCTCGCAGCACGTGGCGTGATGTCGGAGACGGATGCGCTCGCACTGTTCCGGCCGCGTTCGGAGTCGGTCGACGACGTGCGCTGGACCGCCGCCGACGTCGCGCTGCTCGACGACGCCTTCGACGTGCTCGGTCCGAAGCCGGGTCGCGGCGGCAAGCTCGAGGAGTCCGACGAGATCCGTACGTACGGCCACATCGTCATCGACGAGGTGCAGGACCTCACGCCGATGCAGTTGAAGATGGCATCGCGGCGCTCACTCAACGGCTCGATGACGATCGTCGGCGACATCGCCCAGGCCACCGGCCCGCTCGCCCCCGACGGTTGGGACGACGTGCTCGAGTTCCTGCCCGACCGCAAGCCGCCGCGCGTGATCGGCTTGTCGGTCGGCTACCGAATCCCCGGCCAGATCATGGAGTTGGCGAACCGGGTGATGGCGGTCGCCACACCTGGCCTGCGCTCGCCTGAGTCCGTGCGCATCGGCGACGTCGGCCCGCGACTCGTTCGCTCCGGCTCCAACGGCGCGCTGGCCGAAGCGGTCGCTGCCGAGGTCGCCGCACTGCGCGGGGCGCTGCCGGCCGGCTCACTCGGCGTCGTCGCCCCCGACGCGCTCCTCGCCGAGATGTCCGAGGCGCTGACCGACGCGGGGATCAACCACGGCACTGCGACCCGAACCGGGCTCGACGTCGGCGTCACGCTCGTTCCGGTCAGCGTGGTCAAGGGCCTCGAACTCGACGGCGTGGTCGTGGTCGAGCCGTCGCGCATCGTCTCCGATCAGGAGCACGGCATGCGGGCGCTCTATGTCGCGCTCACCCGTTCGACGCAGCGACTGACCGTCGTGCACGCCGACGACCTCCCCGACGCACTGCGCTGATCAGCGTCGGGCCGAGCGGTGTTCTGTCGGCGCCACGCGGCGCCACCAGGTGCTGCCGGATCAGCACTGATCGAGGGCACACCGGTCGGCGAGGGCGGCGGTGGCGACCGGTGGGTCGATCGCCTCGTACGTCGGGCGGTACAGCGAGCTCGGTTCGCCCGACCACAGGTTGTGCGACAGCGAGATCACGACCGGGTCGGCGGTCGTACGCGTCGGGTCGTCCACGAACGACGAGAAGTAGTTGGTGCACACCGGGCCGTCGTCGCCCGGCGGATCAGGATCGCACTGCAGACCGGCGAACCGGCGCTCGGTCTGGCGCCAGGGTCCGGTCACCTTGTTCGCCTGGTCGATCACGATCCACTGCCCGAACCAGTCGTCGACCTTCGTCGTCGCCATCCACCGGCCGTTGACGAACTGGAACTGGGTCGGTTGGGTCACGTTCACGCGTTCCGTCGGCAATAGCGAACGAGCCGCAGCTCGGTCCCGCGACCACGCGGTGCCGGTCCAGTACTCGGGCGTCGCGAACACCCCGCCCCTCGGCACGCGCGCGAGCCGGATCTGCTTCGTGCACGACGTGTCGTGGATGAACACGTCGTCGAAGAACGGATCGAAGCCGAACTGACGGTGGCAGTGGCCGAACAGATACGTGTGATTGCCGGCGGTCTCGACCGACCAGCCGAACAGCGTCGGATCCGACGCGAGTCCACCCCACGGCGGCGTCGAGGGTCCGCCACGAACCCCGAGGGTCGTCGCGTCGACGTCGACGACGACGACCGAGTTCGGCGTCGCCCGGTTCAGGTAGGTCCCGTCGTCGTCTTCGAACATCTGCGCCAAGAAAACGTGAACGGTCGTACCGTCGGCGGACAGCGTCATGTCGAGTGGCCAGAACCAGGCGCGTTCCGGAATCGTCTGCGTAGCGAGGAGCCACGGCGCCGGTGCGGCGGACGTCCCGGACCGCAGGAGGTCGAAGCAGGCGCCGTCCTGCACGATCCCGATGTTGTGCAGGTTGTGCAGCGCGCCTGCGGTGTCACGCACGATCGGGTCCTGGAACGTCCACAGCACGCGCCCGTCGGGAAGTGCCAGCGTCCGTGGGTAGTCCGCCCCGACGATCCCGCCTGGATCGCCGTCGAACATCCGGTCGAGTTCGGCGGGTCCGTGCCCGTTGCGGCACCACGTAGCGACGGACCCCGCGGGCGGCGCCGCGTCGACCGCAGGTGCCCGAGCTCCCGCTCCCGTGATCGAGAACACGAGGGTGGCGACAGCGACGACGGCGGCCGTGTACGCGAGCCTTCGGAGGGTCGCCGACCGCGACCTGCCCGGCCCCGTTCGGCGCCACCATCCCACCCGGCCATGTTGGCCGACCGAGACGGCGCTGTCACCTCCCGGACGGAAGTCTCGTGACTCGGCTCGGATGCTCGGCCCGACCGACAGGTCTGCGCGGCGGGCGTCCGTGCCTCGAGCGTCAGCCGTCGCCGACGAAGGAATCGATGAGGTCGTTGAGCAGGCTGAACGCCTTGTCGGCGTCGGCGGGCCGGTTGGCCTCCACCGCCGTGTTCGCCATGTCGACCGTGACGCCGATCGCGTTCACCAGATCCGGTCGGGCCGTCTCGACCTCCGGGCGGATCGCATCCCACGTCGCGTTGATGCGTGCGATCGTTTCGTCGCCCGCCGCCGTGTCGATCTGTGCGCTCAGTCGGCTCATCTCGATCCCAAGTTCGGGGAGGAGATCGCTCGCCGTGCCCTCGATGGCGTCGGTCGTCGGCGGGACGGTTGCATCGACCACGATCTCGCTGTCGAGCGGCACCGCGGATTCATCCGCTGGTTGGAGCCCGCCCTCGAGGCTGATCGTCGGGGCGGTGTCGTCCTCGACCGTGGTCGAACAGCCCGCGAGCGTCGCCGTCACGACGACCGCGGCAGCCACACGTCGAACCGGCATCCGCCTCGTCACCATGCGCCCAGTGTGGCAAGGCGGACCGGTCCGGTCCTCGCGCAGCAGCGCCGAAGTTTCTCGTTTCGTGACACCACCGTGGCCGTGTCAGCGCAGCAGCCGTCGTAGCCAACTCTCGGAGTACCGCAGCCGACGTGACAGTTGCTCGTTCGTCGCAGCCGCGACGCTGCGCACACCGGCGAGCCGATTCATCTCGGCCTGGACCTTGGCGTGTGACCATCCGGTCACGTCGACGAGTCGCTTGGCGACGTGCGCGTTGCGGGTGCGGAGGTCGTCCTTCTGTTCGGCCACGCTGAGCGAGCCGTGAGGGAGGAGGCCGGCGGCGGTCGGGATCTCGGGCAGGTCGATCAACAGGGTCGGATCGGCAGCGAAGAACGGTGCGGGAGGATCGGGCTCGTCGTCGAACGCCGGAACGCCACCCGTCGGGTCATAGCTCGGGTCGTAGGTCGGAACGAACTGGGTACCGCCGACAGCCGCAAGCGCATCATCGTCAGCGGCGTCGACGACGCCACCGTCGGCGGTCACGGTGTGGACCGACATGC
>JBCBDK010000049.1:0-12503 GCA_038529675.1 Actinomycetota bacterium | reverse complement strand
GCAGGGCGGCATCGCGGCTGGCATTCAGCCATCGCCGGATGCGCGTCTCGCCGCGCACGCTCGTCGAACTGACGCTCACCGCAGCCGCCGCGATCGTCATCCATCACGCGATCGTCCTCAACAGCGCCATCGACCAGTACGACCCCGACGACGCCACGCTCGTGGCGACGAACCCTGCACTGGAGGTCGCCGTCGCGGTCGGAGCGCTCGGCGTGCTCCACCTCGTCAGGTTCGCACGCAACGGCGGAACCGACGACCACCCGACCGACGGCCGCGCCCTGCTCGCGCTCGACGACCGGGATCCGATCATCTTCGCCGCCGACCGCTCCGCCGCACATCCGGTGCTCGCGGCGCTGCTGTTCCTCGGCGTCGCACCGCTCGCCGTCGCCGCCATCACCTGACCGCGCAACCGCGAAGAGTTGGATTCCTGCTCGGGGACGACATCCAACTCCGCACCGAACGAGTTGGATTCCTGCTCGGGGACGACATCCAACTCGACACGAACGACACCGCTTCGATCACCTTCGTCGGAGGACCTGACGCCATGACCACACGCACTCCCGACTCGGCCGACGAGTCGCTCACGACCACGACGCTCTCGAACAACGTGCGCTCGATCAGTACGTCGGCGGTCGAGCGCGTCGTCGCGATCTCGCCGCCCACCGACGACGAGGTCTGGTCCTACGTGTCCGGCAGCGGCAAGCACTTCCTGCGATTCTCCGCCGTCTCGCGAGTCTGCCTCGGCCTCGCTCTCGTGTTCCTCTCGTTCCGCGGGAACTGGCTCGTGCTCCTCCTCCCGTTCGCGATCGGCATCGTGCTCGGCGGCCTGATCAACCTGCTGTGGTCGACCCAGATCCCCGACTTCGACCGGGGCCGCCACCTCGAGGGCCTCAAACGCGGACCTCGACGACAGCGCAGCGACGGCGCCCCGCCGACCGTCGACGTCTTCATCTGCACGTGCGGCGAGGACCCCGCCGTCGTCGAGAACACGATCGTGCACGCGACCGCGTTGGACTACGAGGGCGAGGTCACCGTGTACGTGCTCGACGACCGCGACGTCGCCGACGTCCGGCGTGCTGCCGAGCTGTGGGGTGCCGTCCACATCGCCCGCCCGAACCAGGGCTGGATGAAGAAGGCCGGCAACCTGCACCACGCATACGGCATGACCGAGGGCGACCTCATCCTCGTCCTCGACGCCGACTTCGCCGTCCGGCCCGACTTCCTCCGTCACACCGTCCCGTACTTCGACGACGACGGGCTCGGGATCCTCCAGACCCCGCAGTATTTCCGGACCGCTCCGGACAACTGGGTCGAGCGCGGGGCCGCAGCGCAACAGGAGCAGTTCTACCGCGTCGGGATGCGGGCACGGGACAAGCACGGCGGCGCGATCTGTGTCGGCACGAATGCGGTGTATCGGCGAGATGCGCTCGACGAGCGCGGCGGCATGGCGCTGCTCGAACACTCCGAGGACATCTTCACCGGGATGAAGGTCGTCGATGCCGGCCGGCGGGTCGACTACCTCCCGCTTCCGCTCGCCGCCGGGTCCACACCCGACAGCACCGAGGCGCTGGCGTCGCAGCAGTACCGATGGGCGCGGGGCAACTTCGCACTGGCCGGCACGCCGTTGTTCAAGCGGATGAAGCTCACGCCGATGCAGCGGCTCGGGTTGTGGGACGGCTGGATCTTCTACGTGACCAGCGCGCTCAGCCCGATCGTCGCGCTGTTCGTCCCGATTGTGACGCTCGCCGAAGCGCCGTACGCGATCACGCTCGCGCCGACGGCGATGATCCTTCCTGCGCTGTTCACCGAGTTCTACCTGATGCCCCGCTGGCTCCACCTTCCCGACGGACAGGCGTCGCGTCGCGTCGGACTGATATCCCAGGTCGCTCACCTCTATGCGCTGCGCGATCACCTGACCGACCGCGATCAGGAGTGGATCCCGACCGGCGGCAGCCGACGGCCGGGTGAGAAGCAGGGCACCGACCGGATCCCGGATCAGATCGCCACCGCAGCGATCTGGGGGTTCGTGATCACCGCCATGTTGCTTGCGTTCCGGCTCGCGACCGGTTGGCCGATCGTCGACCTCGCGCCGGTCGGTGTGCTGTGCGCGATCGCCCTGCCGGCGGCACTCGGCACGACCCGCGCTGCGGTCCGGCCGACCCGCCGACGCGAACGCAGACGACCGGTGACGGTGCTCGACCCGCACACCTCCGACCCCGCCGCCGACACCGCCGGCAGGCTCGACGACGCGGGCCGCGACTCGTTCCTCGATGTCGTGCGGGCGATCTCGATCGTGCGCGTCGTGTTCTGGCACGCCCTCGGGTTCTGGTGGATCTCGTGGACGTTCGCAGCGATGCCGGCCGTCTTCTACGTCTCTGGTGCGGTGCTCGCGAAGAGCCTTCGTCGTCACGCGCCGACGATCCGCGCCACCGCCACGGTCGTCGGCGGCCGACTGCGACGTCTTGCGTTGCCGTATCTCGCCTTCGTCGTCCTCGTGTTGAGTGTGGTGTCGCTGGCGGTTCCGTCGATCTGGACGCGCACACCTGCGGACGCGATCTCCTGGCTCGTGCCGTATCGCGCGCCGGCGCCGCTCGCGTGGGAGGACGGCTGGCTGTCCACCCCGCTCTGGTTCCTCCGCGCGCTCGTGATCGTCCTCGTGCTCACACCGCTGCTTCGGCCGATCGGCCGCCTGATCCCGGGACCGGTGCTGTTCGTGGCCTGGCTCGGCTCGCTCGTGGCGCTCGACCTGTGGGTCGACACCCAGCCGAGCGAGATGGCGACGGCGGTCGCGCGGGGTGCCGCCGACGTCGTGTGCTTCGGCGGGTTCTTCGCGCTCGGCTTCGCCGGGCACACGCTTCGCTACCGCCTCGGTCGACCGTTCCGCTTCTGGGCCGCCGGCGTGCTGGGCGCCGCGGCGATCGCGCTGGCGGTCACCGTCGTCCGTCCGACCGACATGGTGGTCAACAACTCCTACGTGCTGTTCGGGTTGGTCGGGCTCGCGTGGCTGGCGGCGATGCTCGGCCTCGAAGACCACCTCCGGCACCTGGGCGAGCTCCCGGCGATCCGTGCGTTCGTCGGGTGGATCACGTCGCGGGCGATGACGATCTACCTCTGGCACACGTTCGCGTTGATCGTCGCCTACCGCCTCGTCGGCGCGCCGACCTCGCTCGGGAGCTACGCGATGTTGGGCGCGATGTTCGCCGTGCTGCTGCCCGTGGTCGTCGCGGCGATGCGACCGCTCGAGTCGCTCGGCTCGCGGCGCGAACGTGGCGGCGCACCCGTGCGGACGTTCCCGGTCGCGGTCGTGGCCGTGGCCCTCGCGTTGACCGCCACCCAGGCAACGCTCTTCCCGACGTTCACCGACGCGGTCGGGCCGCCCACCCCGTCCGGGCGGCCACCCACCGCCGACGCGGCCGGTGACGCAGGGGCAGGACGAACCGCCCCACCGGTCCCGTCCGGGCGACCCGTCGTCAGTGACGAGCCCATCGAGGCGGCCGACGACGCTGCCGCCGCCGACGCCGCGGACGCGGATCGATCGATCGGCACCGAGGCCGGTGGAACGGACGAGGCCGCCGAGACAGTCGGGGCGAACGAGACCGTCGAGGCGGACGAGACCGGCGCGTCAGCGGATGCTGCGACCGACACGACCGACGCATCGGACAGCGCAGCGAGCGTCTCGGTGCGCCAGGACGCAGCGGCGTGGTTGACCGGTGTCGGGGTGGAGAGCGCCGCGGTCGTCGAGATCGGTACGGCGACCGGCGACGAACCCGAACTCGTCCAGTTCGGCGACCCCGACGCGCTCGACCCGACGGCACGGTTCGAGGCACTGAGCCTCACGAAGACGATGGTCGCCGCCGTGGCGCTCGACCTCGTCGACCAGGGCGTCATCGGGTTGGACGATCCGCTCCCCGACGTGGCGGGCGTCGATCGTGACGTCACCCGGTCGCTCACGCTGCGGCGGCTGCTCAGCCACGCCTCCGGCTTCGGTGACTACCGCGACCAGCCCGACTATCGGGAGGACAGCGTGCTCGAGCCGATCGACGCGGTGAACCTCTCGGCCGAGACGAGCGACCTCGGCGTCACCGAACCCAACTACGCCGCGCCGAACTACCTCCTCGCCGGACTCGTGATCGAGGAGTTGACCGGCGAGTCGCTCGCCGACGCCCTCGAACGTCGGCTGTTCGAGCCGCTCGACATGGACGACACCGAGCTCGTCAACAACCAGCGCGAAGGATTCGTCGGCCACGGATCGGGCGGCGTCGTCTCGACGCTCGACGATCTGGCGCGCTGGTACGACGCGCTGCTGCGCCAGGGCGACGTCATCTCCGACCGCATGCGACTGGAGATGCTGTTCGGCGGCCGCGAGTTCCAGCCGAACGCCGGCCTCGGCGCGTGGCGACACTGCCCGTGCGATCCACCGACGTACGCCGAACCCGAGCCGTTCCTGTATGCGTTCCACGACGGTGGCGACGCCCGCCTGGTCTACATCCCGAGTCGCGACACGATCCTCGCGATGCGGTTCTCGTCGCCGCTGTACGGCGAGGACCGCATCGTCGACGACGTCGTCGACTTCACGTTCGCCGTCGCTGACCGACGGTCCTGACCTCGGCCACCCGGCGCCTCCCCCACCCCCCCCCGACGCGCCGGGTGGCCGAGAGCACAGCGTCTGCGGCGGTTCAGTCGAGGAACCGCGCCTCCTGGGCGGCCGAGCAGCGGCTTGCCTCGACCGAGTCGAGCCGAACGGTCAACGAGTCGGTCGGCTGCGGCTCGTCGCCGACGAAGCCGGGCGTGATCGTGCCGACGAGGTCGGGCTCCGACCCGGTGGCTGTTCCGGTGGCTGTTCCGGTGACGGCGCCGAACGTCCCCGTCACGGCGGCGTCGACCGGCTCGCCCGCCGACGTGGTCGCGAGCAGGCGGCCGGTGAACGACTCCCGCGTCAGTTCGAGCGGTTGATCGTCGACGAACTGCAGCGCCGCATCGCCTTGGAAGCTGGCGATCGAGCCGAGGCCGCTCTCCTCCGACGCCGCGCAGAGGTCGATGAGGCCGTACGCAGCGAAGCTGAACTCGTCGGCGCCCTGCACGATCGTGGTCGGGCACGTCGACCCGGTGGTGACGAGCGTGTGTTCGAGCGCGACGGTGCTGCCGTCGCTCATCGGGATGGTGGCGGTGACCGGTTCGATCGACGACGGGTCGGGGAACGACTCGACGTCGACGCGACCCGACCGGACGCCCGGCACGACGAGACCGACGGAGACAGATCCGTCCTCGGTCCAGCGTTCGACGATGATGCGGTCGCCTGCGGTGGACTCCATGCGGTGGAGGTTCACGTTGATGTGGGCGTCGCCGATGCCGAACTCCGGGTTGGAGATCGGAAACGCGACACACGATGCGGTCTCGATGAACGTGACGCCGTCGATGCGCGCGGCATCGGCGCGAAGCGGCACCGAGTCGATCGTCGTCGACGGCGAGTCGGCGCCACTCGAGTCCGCCACGGTCGCGTCCGGCACGGTCGAGTCGGACGTCGGCGTCGGGCGCGCGACGGTGGTGTCGGCCGACGTCGCAAGGGTTCCGCCGTCGTCCTGGGTGAGCGCATAGACGAGGCCGCCGCCGGTCAGCACGCCGGCGAGCGCGATGACGACCGGCGCGACGAGCGGTGAGCGGCGACGCAGTGAGGTGTTGCTTGCCATGCTCTGGGTTGTCGCTGTCCTGGGCGGTGGTCCGGTCGGGATCCTCGGATCTTCCACGGCGTGTCTCCTTGCATCATGGCCGACGAGCGTCGTCGGGCTGGAACGGTCTGACGTCCACGATGAAGGCACCGAGACGAACGCGACATGGGGAGACTTCCCCCCGATCGAGCCGGGTCGAATACGGTGCAGCGGGTGGAGCTTGGGTTGGAGTTCTGCGGCGAGTCGGTGGACATCGATGCGTTGCCGTTCAGCATCGGTCGCGAGGCCGACTTCGTCGTCGACGACAACCCGTACCTCCACCGCCGATTCCTCCAACTGTTCGACGGGCCCGACGGCACGCCGATGCTGGCCAACGTCGGCTCGCAGCTCACGGCGACGCTGAGCGACCCTGGGGGAAGGATGGAAGCCATGCTCGGCCCGGGCGCGAGCCTGCCGGTGCTCTACGGCGAGATGCTCGTCCGCTTCACCGCGGGGTCGACCCAGTACGAACTGACGCTCGAGCGCGCGGCGTCCGCGGCCGTGCCCGACCTGGCCGACGCTGGCGAACCTGGGACGGGCAGCCTGGCGACCGTCGGCCGGATCGAACTGACCGAGGACCAGACGCTGCTCGTGCTGTCGATCGCCGAGTCGGCGCTGCGGTCGGGCGGGAGCGCCGTCGCCCAGATCCCCACCACCGCCGAGTCGGCGCGCCGCATCGGCTGGAAGACCACGAAGTACAACCGCAAGCTCGACAACGTCTGCGAGAAGCTCGCTCGCCACGGCGTGCGCGGCCTCCACGGCGACTCGGGGAGTCACGCGTCCAACCGCAAGGCGCGGCTCGTCGAGTACGTGCTCACGTCGCGCATCGTCACGAAGGACGATCTCCGGCTGCTCGACGACGCAATCGCTCGAACCGACGCCGGCCAGTGATCGTCGACGGCTTCGACGACATCGTGCGGGTCGGCGCGGGCGGGCTCGGCGACGTGTACCGCGCACGGCGCACATCGACCGACACGGTCGTGGCGATCAAAGAACTCCACACCGGTGGGGATCTCGCGGATCGACAGCGCCGCATCGACCGCGAGCTCCGCGCACTCGCCAGCCTGCGCGGCCATCCCAACGTGATCAATCTGGAGGAGGTCGTCCGCTCCGAGGACGACGAGCTCCTCCTCGTCATGGAGTACTCGCCCGGCGGCTCGTTGGAGGATCGCTCGGCTGCACTCGACGGGATGCTGCCGGTGGCCGAGGTCGTGCTCGTCGCCCAGCATGCGTCCGCGGCGTTGGTCGCGGCGCACGGCGCCGGGATCGTGCACCGCGACATCAAGCCGCAGAACCTGCTCGTCGGTGCGTACGGGTCGGTGAAGGTGTGTGACTTCGGAATCGCGTCCGTGACGACCGCCGACGACACCGCGACGAAGACCGACGCCGTGTCGTACCGCTACGCGAGCCCCGAGGAACTCCGGGGCGATGCGACGGTGAGCGCTGCGGTCGACGTCTACTCACTCGGCGTGTCGTTGGCGAAGCTGCTGACCAACCGCTACTTCACCCACGAAACCGCGGTGCATCTCGAGGCGGTCGACGCCACACCCGGTCGCGCCGGCATCGATGCGAGTGGACCGGAACTGGCGCTGCGGTCGCTGCTGCGACGATGCCTCGCGCATCGACCCGGCCGGCGGCCGACGGCGGCGCAGCTGGTCGACGAGTTCGACCGGATCGCACTCGACCTCGGCGACGACCGGATGGTGCAGCTGGCGCACATCGAGCTGCCGACACGCATCGAGGAACCGGTCGTCGCCGGGCCGACGAGCAGGCGACGTCGCTCGGTTCGGACAGCGTGGGCGATCGCGATCGCGATCTGGATCGTCGTCGCCGTGCTCGCCGTGCTGCTCGTGACGAGCGACGACGGCACGGGGGCAGCCGGCACGAACTCAACCGGTGCGGACACCGCCGGTACGACCCAGGGCGCCGCCCCCGCGGTGTGTGCGGGAGCAGCGCCGATCGCGTTCGGGTCGTGCGCCGGTCAGCAGGGCGTGACGACGTCGGCCGGGTAATCCACCGTGAACACGCGGGTGTCGTCGCCCGAGGTGAACTCGGCGGACAGCTGCACCCGGTCCGGGTCGACGCCGCCGACGACGTCGGGGTTCGTGGCGAAGAAGAAGTCGTCGAGGAGGCCGATCGACACGGTCACCGACGGCGTGCCGTCGCCCTCGGCGGTGATGAGGATGTCGGAGTCCTCCGAGATCTGCACGCGGGTGACGTCCTCGAACGTGCACACGTCGACGATCGAGTGGACGCGCGTCTGGGTCGCACCGTCGGCGGTCAGCTGCGTGACCCTCCCGAGGCAGGTGTCGCTCGGCTCGCCCGCTGGATTGACCGAGATGAGCACCGAACCGTCGCCCTCGAACAGTTGGAACCCGAATCCGAACTCGAGCTCGGTGATCGGACCGGTCTCGCCGAAGTAGACGCCGGACGCGCCGCCCTCGTCGAACCAGCGGTCGATGACGTCCACACCGACCTCGCTCGCATAGGCGTAGCTGATGACCGAGTAGCTCCCGGTCTGGCCCTCGAACGGGATCGTGCGGCAGGTCTGGATGATCGGGTACTCCTGGTCCCCGATGCGGACGAAGCCCTCGGTCGCGACCTTGAAGTCGTTCGGCGGGACCACCCCCTGGAGCGTGTCGAGCAGTGCCTGGTCGACGATGCCGGTCGGCTCCAGCCCGAACGCGGTCTGGAGCTCCTGGACCTTGGCGTAGGAGGTCGGGCCGTAGAAGCCGTCGACCGTGATGTCGGTGAACTGCGCCATGATCGACTGGGCGTTCGTGACGACGTCGCCCTGGGCACAGAGGTCGAACGGCAGGGCCGTGACCTCGACGTAGCCCGCCGAGCACGGGTCGTTCGGATCGCCGCCATCGGTGTCACCCTGGTCGGTGGTACCGGCATCGGTGCCGCCCGGATCGACGGTCGTGGCGGTGTCGCCACCACCGGTGTCGATCGTGGTCTCGGGAACGGTGTCCGCCGGCGGAACGGTCGTCTCGGTCGCACCGGCAGCCGGGTCGACGGTCGTCTCGGTCGCCACCGTGGTCGTGGGCTCGGCGATGGTCGTCTCGACGTCACCGCTCGCGACCGTGTCGTCGCCACCGTCGTCACGCAGTAGGAGGAACGCGGCGATCGCCACGATCAGGCCGACGGCAAGTCCACCGGCCGCTGGGAGCAGCCACGCCGGACGGCCCGCGCCGCCACCGACACCGCCGCCACCGACACCGCCGCCAGCCCCGCCGCCGTAGGCGCCACCACCTCCGGCTGCGCCCATGCCCGCGCCGACTCCCGTCGCACCAGAGGGGTCGGGCGGATAGCCGGGACCGGTCGTGTAGCCGCCGGGTGCTGCGCCAGGCGTCGGGCCCGGCGTGGCCGGTTGCACCAGGGTCGGGTCGGCACCACCGGGTGCGCCGGGAAGCGTCGGGTCCGCTGCCCCTCCGGCGAGTGGCGGAACCGGTGGTTCCTCGCCGCCGAAGTCTGGGTCGTGCGGAGTGTTCTGGTCGTCGGTCATCGTGGCCCTCCCGGGTCGAGTGTTGCAGGTCGACCACCACACTGAACGGCCACGCAGCAATCGAGAATGGGGAGGGTTCCCCGGCCGACTCAGGTCGCGTCGCGGCCGTCGGTCACGGTGTAGCCGTCGATCGCGTCGTCGATCTCGGACGCTGTCGGTCAGCGCCCCGTCAGCGGTCGCCGCCGTTGACGGTCAGGATCTGTCCGGTGATCCACGACGCCGCCGGCGATGCGAGGAACACGATGGCGTTGGCGACGTCCTCCGGTGTACCGAGGCGGCCGAGCGGCACGCCCCACTCCTTGGCGAGGCCGGGGAGATCCTCCTCCTTCGCGTCGAAGAACTCCCTGAACACCTCGGTCGGGACCGGCCCAGGTGACACGGCGTTGACCCGGATGCCCCGCGGCGCGAGCTCGGCCGCCATCGTGCGGGTCAGACTGTTCACGCCGGCCTTGGCGACACCGTACGGACCGTTGCGCGGTACCGGCTTGACGGCCGCGCCGGAGGAGATGTTGATGATCGATCCGCCGTCGACCATGTCGCGAGCGGCCGCCCGCGCACAGGTGAAGACGGCACGCAGGTTGAGGTCCATCTGATAGTCCCACTGGCGGTCCGGCATCTCGTCCAGACGGCGCGGGGTGCGGTCGTCAGCGCCGCCGGCGTTCGACACCCAGATGTCGAGCTCGCCCATCTCGCCGACCACGGCGTCGGCCAGCGACTCGACGAAGCCGACGTCGGTGATGTCGCCGGCGAGCGGCAGTGCGAGCCGACCGAGTGCTCGGATCTCGTCCGCGACCTCGTCGATGTCCGACTGGGTTCTGGCGGTGACGACGACGTCGCAGCCGGCCTCGGCGAGCCCCATCGCGATGCCGCGGCCGATGCCCTTGCCCGCGCCCGTGACGAGTGCGGTCCTGCCGTCGAGGCGGAAGCGGTCGAGGAGCGACGTGCCGGTCATGCTCCGTTCCTACTCGCGACGATCGACGCCGTACGAGGCGCGGGCGACCTACGCTCGCTCCGTGGCCCATCCGCAGATGTTCGACGACGACGATCCGTTCCTCGCTCGCGTCCGCGAGATCGGACTCGCGCTGCCGGGGGCTGCCGAGAAGGTGTCGCACGGGCGCCCGGCGCTGTTCACGAAGAAGGTGTTCGCGTACTACGGCGGATCGCTCAAGGTGAACGGCGAGTGGGTGCAGCACCCACACTCGATCATGGTGCTCCCCGACCCCGACGAACGGCTGGCGCTGTTGGACGACGAGCGAGCGTTCGTGCCGGCGTACCTCGGCCCGTCCGGCTGGATCGGGGTCGACCTCGACGACGACACCGACTGGCGCGAGGTCGCCGAACTCCTCGATGCGAGCTACCGCCTCACCGCACCCAAGCGGCTCATCGCCGAACTCGACGCCGGCTGAGACGCGCGTCGTCACGCCCGACGCGGGCATGCTGGTTCCGTGAGCGTGCCGCTGTCGATCCTCGATCTGGCGATCATCGGGAAGGGCGAGTCACCGGCCGATGCGTTCGACGCGTCGGTCCGGATCGCCCGGCTCGCCGAGGCCCGGGGGTATCGACGCGTCTGGTACGCCGAGCACCACAATATGGCGTCGATCGCCTCGTCGGCGACCTCGGTGCTGATCGCCCACGTCGCCGCACACACCTCGACGATCCGACTCGGTGCGGGCGGCGTGATGCTGCCGAATCATTCACCGCTGACCATCGCCGAGCAGTTCGGCACCTTGGCGACACTGCATCCCGACCGCATCGACCTCGGTCTGGGGCGTGCACCCGGCAGTGATCAGGCGACGATGCGGGCGATGCGGACCGATCCGCGGGCGTCCGATCGATTCCCGGACGACGTGGCCGAGTTGCAGGGCTACCTCGCCGGTCGATCGACCGTGGCCGGCGTGGAGGCCGTGCCCGGCGCCGGCACCGACGTGCCGCTCTACATCCTCGGGTCGTCGTTGTTCGGCGCACGACTCGCCGCACACCTCGGCCTGCCCTATGCGTTCGCCTCGCACTTCGCGCCGGCGCACCTGCTCGGTGCGGTCGAGGTGTACCGGACCGAGTTCCGACCGTCCGAGCAGCTCGCCGAGCCCTATGTGATGGCCGGCGTCAACGTGATCGCCACCGACACCGACGACGACGCCGAGGCGCAGCGCCTCACCGTCCAGCGTCGCCGGATCGGCCGGTTCGTGACGCCGCGCCGCGACCTGACCGACGAGGAGGCCGACGATTTGTTGGCCTCACCCAACGGTCGCCAGATCGCGCAGATGATGCACTACACCGCTGCGGGCACACCGGCGGCCGTCGCGCGCTACCTCGACAACTTCGCGGCCGAGGTCGGCCTCGACGAACTGGTCACCGTGCATCCCGGTCCGAGCGTCGACGACCGGTTGACGTCGATCGAGCTCCTCGCCGATGCGGTCGACCCCGTCGACGCGTCCTGAAGCACTGCGCCACCCCGACCGCTGACAACGACGAACGCTCGAACCGTCCGTACCGGGGGGTTGGTACGTCGGTCCGAGCGTTCGCAGGGGAAGGAAACCTGGATGCCCGCCGGAGCGGACACTGGGGGCGTGTGCCGGGACGTCAGGCGTCGGCGGCTTGACGCTTGGCGATCTCGGCGTGGACCTCGTCCATGTCGAGCGCCTTGACCTGTTCGACGAGATCGTCGAGCGCGTGCGCCGGCAGTGCGCCGGGCTGGGAGAACAGCTGCACACCGTCGCGGAAGATCATCAGCGTCGGGATCGACCGGATCTGGAGGGCGCCGGCGATGTCCTGCTCGGCTTCGGTGTCGACCTTCACGAACGACACGTCGGTGTGCTTGTCGGACGCCGCCTCGAAGATCGGCCCGAACTGCTTGCACGGCCCGCACCACTCGGCCCAGAAGTCGACGAACACGATCCCGTCGCCGGTGACCGTGGATTCGAACTCTTCGCTGACGAGGTTGGTGGTTGCCATGTGCTGAGACTCCTGATTCGGGGTTGTCTGCTGCAACCGGATCCGGCCCGCTGCTATTCCACACCTGACGTGCCGCGCGCCACGCAGAACGGCCCGGCGCTCCTCACGTGGTCGAGCGCATCTCGTCGCGGAGCGTCCGCATGCCGACGAGCTCGAACGGCTGATCGTCGAGCCAGTCGCTCCACGCGTCGGTGCCGAACAGGTCGTACTCGTCGGTGCGGACGTGATGCTGCTCGGGCTCGATCGACTCGACCTCTCCGGGCCCTGGCCGGCACGGATGGAACGCGCAGTAGACCAGATCGGCGTCGGCGATGGACACCGCGGTGCGATAGTCGGTG
>JBCBDK010000048.1:0-12535 GCA_038529675.1 Actinomycetota bacterium | reverse complement strand
GCTGATGCGAACACGAGGCTGACGATCGTCATGACCTTCAGCAGGATGTTCATCGCCGGGCCGGAGGTGTCCTTGAACGGGTCGCCGACGGTGTCGCCGACGACGGCGGCCTTGTGCGGGTCGGAGCCCTTGCCGCCGTGCTGGCCGGTCTCGATGTACTTCTTCGCGTTGTCCCACGCACCACCGGCGTTCGCCATGAAGATGGCGAGGGCGAAGCCCGTGACGAGCGCACCGGCGAGGAGGCCGCCGAGCGCGTCGACCGACACGAAGCCGACGACGAGTGGCACGACCACGGCGAGGGAGCCGGGAACGATCATCTCCTTGAGCGACGCCTCGGTCGAGATCGCTACGCAGCGGGCGGAGTCGGGCGCGACGCCCTCCTTGCCTTCGCGCAGGCCTGGGATCTCCCGGAACTGCCTGCGGACCTCTTCGATCATCTGATTCGCAGCACGGCCGACGGCGTCGATCGTCAGCGCGGCGAACAGGAACGGCAGGCCGGCGCCGATGAACAGCCCGATGAAGGTCTCGACCTGACCGACGTTCAGGTTCAGGATCTCCTCGCCGTCCGAGGCGGTGGCGACCGCGAACTCGAACGACTTGAACAGTGCGAGCGCCGTGAGTGCAGCGGACCCGACGGCGAAGCCCTTGGCCACGGCCGCTGTGGTGTTCCCGAGGGAGTCGAGCGCATCGGTGACGTCGCGCACCGACGGGTCGAGCTCGGCCATCTCGGCGATGCCGCCGGCGTTGTCGGCGATCGGCCCGTAGGCGTCGACCGAGACCACCACGCCGGTGGTGGCGAGCATGCCGATGGCGGCGACGGCGATGCCGTAGATACCGCCGAAGGCATCGCTGCGGAAGCCGTCACCCGAGTCGAGGAAGGCCATCTGGCCACCCCAGTAGGCAACGCCGACGCCGACGAGGATCAAGATCACCGACGCCGCCACCGACACCATGCCGGTCGACACGCCGGAGAGCACCGTGGTCGCCGGTCCGGTCTCGGACTGGGCAGCGATCTTCTTGACCGGGTTGAAGTGGTCGGAGGTGTAGTACTCGGCGGTCTTGCCGAGCGCCCAACCGACGACGAGACCGCCGATGACGGAGATGGCCAGGCCGAGCGGCTGGTCGAAGTCGTCGCCGTCGCCGAACAACCAGAACGCCGCGCCGACGGTGCCGATCGCGGTGATGACCATCGCCACGTTCGTACCGAGGTGCAGCGCCTTGCTCAGTGCCTTCGAGTCGGTCGAGTCGCCGCCCTTGACGAGGAACGAGCCGATGATCGAGGCGATCATGCCGATGAACGCGACGAGCATGGGGAACACCAGCAGGCTGATGTTGCCGTCGAGGCCCGCGTCCTCTGCGGCCAGTGCGCCGGCGAACGCAACGAGCGAGATCGGGGCGATGATCGAGCCGGCGTACGACTCGAAGAGGTCGGCGCCCATGCCGGCAACGTCGCCGACGTTGTCGCCCACGTTGTCGGCGATGGTGGCCGGGTTGCGCGGGTCGTCCTCGGGGATCCCGGCTTCGACCTTGCCGACCAGGTCCGCGCCGACGTCGGCGGCCTTGGTGTAGATGCCGCCACCGACGCGGGAGAAGAGCGCGATCGTGGAGGCGCCGAGGCCGTAGGCCGTGACGATCTCGAATGCGTCGTCGACCTCGAGAATCGTGACGAATAGGACGTAGGTGACCATCAGGCCGAGCAGCGCGAGGCCGGCGACCGAGAATCCCATCACGGCGCCGCCGCGGAACGCGACGGGCAGCGCCTTGGCGGGTCCGTCCTTCGCTGCCTCGGTGGTGCGCGCGTTGGCCATCGTGGCGACGGTCATGCCTGCGTAGCCGGCGCCCGCGGAGAGGACCGCACCGAGGAGATAGCTGACGGCGGCCAGCGGCGCGATCACGATGGCGAGGAGGATGGCGAGTGCGACGGCGAAGACGCCGACCCACTTGTACTCCGCCTGGAGGAAGGCGCGGGCGCCCTTCTGGATCTCCGTCATGAGGAACACCATGCGGTCATTGCCCGCCGGTGCCGCCTCGACGGCTTTGTAGTAGTAGCCCGCGAGCCCGAGCGCGGCGACCGCCGAGATCAGGGCGAGGTAGGGAACGACGCTCACAGCGAAGTGCCTCCTGGATGTGCTTGTCGGAGCGGCGCGTGGTTCGCGCCGTCAATCGGCCCGTCGAGCTTCCTCCCGCCGTGCCGCGGCCAATGCTGGCCGGTCCGTGAGGCTACGAAGAAATCGGGGCCTCGCTACGCGAGAACATGCGAATCCTGCTTCCGGTTTCCGCCGAGGGGCGTCGCGAGATCACGCTCCGCTCGCGTCCTCGACCTCGGCATCGGCGACGAAGTCGATGAGCCGCTCGACCGATCCGACCAGCTCGGGCCGGAGGTCGGCGAAGGTCCGGACCTGATTGCGGAGCCGAGGCCAGAACCCGTCGAAGCGCACACCGAGGCGTTGGCACATTCCCTCCTTCCATGTCACATGCGGATCGAACGGAACCTCCGGCCACTCGTCGAGACCCATCACCTTGGGGCGGATTCCGGCCCAGACGTCGACGAACGGGTGCCCGGCGACGAGCACGTCCGGGTCTCGGACCGTCACCGCGATCCGGCTCTCCTTCGACCCGGCGACCAGATGGTCGAGGAGCACGCCGAGACGCCGGTCGGGCGACGGTCCGAAATCGGAAACCGCCGCCGCGAGGTCGTCCGCACCGTGCATCGGTTCGACGACGATCCCGAGTTCGCGCAGGTCGTCGCCCCACACGTGCTCGAGCAATTCGGCATCGTGTTTGCCCTCGACCCAGATCCGGCTGGCGCGGGCAACCCTCGGTGCCGTGTCACCGGCGACCGAGCCCGAGGCGGTCAGCCGCCCGCTCACACTCTTCACCGCAGCAGGGCGGACGAGCGTCACGAAGGCGCCCGCCACCTCGAAGCCACCCGGCTTCCAGGTGAAGTGGCGGACGTGGTGGCCGCCGTTCTGCACGGTGACGCCTTCGGCGTTCCACTTGACGACGCGCCCGCTGAACCCCGACGAACGGTCGCGCACGGCCATGCCCGGTTCGACGGTGACGTCGGCGTACCGGGGGCGGCGCCGTTGCTGCTCGAAGTCGTCGAGGATGTCGGTGTCGTAGGCCATGCGGCGATCGAGCTTGCCACGTCACATGTCCGCACCGGCGGCACGTCGATCGTGGGCTGCCGAACGGCATCGAGGCCGGTCGGGAACCGGAGCAGGTCGGGCGGCGTCGAAGATCACATGGGGAGAACAACACGCACGATCACCGCCCTCGTGGCGCTCACGACCTTCGGACTCACCGCCTGCGGCACGGCCGGCGACGACGACAGCGCCAGCGCCGAACCCGCCGAGGACGCAGCGGTCGACGGCGGCGACGACGGCTTCGGCGAGTTCGACGTCCGCGACGACACGGCCGACGCTGAGGAAGCACCGGCCGACGAGGCTCGGACCGGCGGGCTCGCGGCCGCCGAGCTCGCGCCGGCCGACTTCGGTCGGGACATCATCACCGAGGTCGGCTTGGTGATGGCGACCGACGACGTTGCCCGCACGGTCGACGACGTCCGGCGGCTCACGGCGTCGAACGGCGGTGCGGTGTTCGCGTCGGACGTGTCGATCGAGCCGCAGCTCGACGACGGGACGGTGCCCGGCGGTGGACGCATCGTCGTGCGCATCCCGCCGCAGGATCTCGATCGACTGCTCGGCGCACTCGACGGGCTCGGTGGCGTCGTCCGGGTCACACAAGACTCCGAGGACGTCACCGACCAGCTCGTCGACCTCGAGATCCGCATCCGCCAGGCCCGAGCAGGCATCGCACGGATCGAGGGCATCCTCGAGAACACGACCGAACTCGACGACCTGTTCGCGGTCGAGACCGAGCTCAGCCGTCGTCAGGTCGAACTCGAGCGGCTCCTCGCATCACAGCGGTCGACCGAGGACCGAGTGGCGCTCGCCACGCTCACCGTCGACATCGCGTATCGCGTCGACACGACGCCCGCGGCCCCGACCGACGACGACGGCATCGGCGATGCGTTCGAGTCCGGATGGAGCGCGTTCCTCGGCGCCCTGTTCGCGATCGGCTTCGTCCTCGCCGTCCTCGCCCCGTTCCTGGCGACCGCCGCGGTCGTGGGCCTGTTCGTCCTCCTGGTCGCCCGCCACCTTCGCCGCCGCGACCACGACGCTGCTCTCGGCACACGACCGACCAACGAGTCCCCCGTCGAGACACCGGCGAGCGACGGATCCGGCACCGATGCCCCGGTCAGCGAACCCGCCGACGAGCCCAGCCCGACCGCGTGAGCACGAGGTCGAGCACCGATCCGTCCGGGAACGCGAACGGTGCCCGCACGCCGGTGTGCGCTGCCGCATCGGGCAGGTCGAGCGGCGGGAGCGATGCAGAGCGATGCGTTTCGCCGCTCGTTCGCCGGCCCGGATCGGTTGCCCATCGATGCCACCGCCGGGCCGGCACCTCGACGAGGTCCACCGGGTCCTCGCCGAGGATCTCGATCCGTCCGTGCACCACCCCCTCCTGCACGTAGCCCGACACACGCTCGCCTGGCGACGATGTGTCGCGCGGCGTGTCGACGGGGGTGGGCCGGGCGCTGGCGTACCACTCGAGGTCGAAGGCGATCGGGGTCGGCGTGCCGTAGCCGCGGCCGAGCGCCTCGTCGGCGTCGTCGAGTGCCGACGCGTAGGTCTCGTTGCCGACCGACCACTGCTCACCGGGCGCGTCGCAGACGTGTTCGGCCCACATCGCCTCCCCCTTGACGATGAAGGGATCGGCGCGGACCGGCACCTCGAAGTCGGTGATGTGGAGCAGCGGCCGATCTGACCGGGCGAGTGCCGCCCAGTACCACGCGGTCGCTCCGACGATCCGGTGACCGGAGACCACGCCGAGCCGCGCATCGGCCGTCCACGCAGCGAACACCCACTCCTCGACGGCGCCCGCGTGCCGACCCTCGTGCACCGGCTCCCTCGCCGCCGCCGCGTTCGGGCCGACCATTCGGGCAGACTATGGCCCGTGTCGGAGACGCCCACGAACGACCAGCCGATCGATCCGGACGCCGGTGCCGGCGACCCGATCCGCTACCTGAGCCTCGACTGGATCGATGCGCTGTCCGCCGAGGTCGCAGCCAGTGCGCACCTGGCCGAGCTCGCCGAACACCACACGGTCGGCGTCACCCAGGTGATCTCCGACGGCCCGGAAGGCGACGTGACCTACCACCTCTCCGTCCTCGACGGCAGCGCCCGCTTCGGCGCAGGCCCTGCCGACCCGGAGGACGTGAAGATGGAGCAGTCGTGGGCGACGGCGGTCGCCGTCGCCACCGGCCTACTCAACGCGCAAGAGGCGTTCATCAACGGCCACATCCGGCTCTTCGGCGACCAGCAGAAGCTGCTCGACTCCCAACCCGTCTTCGGGGCGCTGGATGCGGTGTTCGCCGCCGTTCGCGAACGCACCCGGTACGAGTGACGTTGCGGCAGCGCTGAACTCCCGAGCCGTCTGCCCCACACACTGAGCGGTCGGCCGACGCGTGGCGCGGTCGGCGCCGACGCCCGCAGAAGAATTTCTCAGAATCTCCTCAAGGTCGCTCAAGTACCTGCCGAAGAGCAACCATGACCGTCCGAGCGCGCCTCGCCCTCTGGATCGCTGCCGCCGTCGTCTCGGTCGGCTGCATCGGCTGGTTCGTCGTGGACACCACCGAGCGGAACGTGACCGAGCAGGTCGAACGCGACCTGTCGTCGATCCACACGATCGAACGCGTCCGTATCGAGGACGAACTCGACGAGCTCACTCGCGGCGCGCAGAGCCTCGCCGACGGGCCGCACGTTCGGGACTTCGTCGGTGGCGTGGTTGCCGCCCGTGCGGCTGGTGCCGCCGACGATGCGATCGGTGGCTACGACGGTTTCGCGGAGATCGACCCGTTCGCCGACCGCCCGCTCGACCAACTCGCCACGGCAATGGCCCGCAAGGCTGCAACCAGCGGTTCGCCGGTCCGGGCGGTCGCACTCGTCGACCCGATGGGCGACCGGCTCGGCGCGAGCGCAGGCGCGACCTGGGCTCCCGCCGATCCCGACCTCGTTCGCAACACGGTCGAGACCGATGCGGTCGTGTACGGCGACGCCTTCCGGTCCTCCTCCGGCGAGGATTTGCTGGGGGCGGTCGCACCGATCCGCTCCGACGCCGGCGACGTGATCGGCGCAGTCCTGCTCGAGATCGATCTCGTCTCCGTCGTCGGCTTCGTCGACACGTACGAGGCGTTCGGCGACACGTCCGAAGCCCACATCGCCCAGCCGACCGCGAGTGGCGACGCCGAGTTCATCACGCCGTTGCGGTTCGAGCCTGACGCCGCCTTCGAGAAGGTCGTGCCGAGCGCCGCTGCGAAGCCGATCAACGACTCCCTCACCTCGCCCGAGCTGCAGGTCGTGCGCGCCGACGACTACCGCGACGTCGACTCGATCCTCATCATCCAGACCATCGAGCCGACCGGGTGGGGACTCGTCGTGAAGATCGACGCCGAGGAGGCGTTGCGGCCGGTCACCACGCTTCGAAACGGCCTCCTGGTCGCCGTCCTCGTCGCCGGCTTCACCTTCGTCGCCGGTTGGGCACTGCTGGTCCGCCCGATCGGACGGCGCCTGACCCGCACCGCCGCCGCAGCCCGCCGCATCGCGGACGGTGATCTGTCGGTCGAGCTGGGCGATCGCCACAGCGACGAGATCGGCGAGGTCGCCACCAGCATCGACCGGCTCGCCGCCAACCTCGCTGACGACATCGACGCACGCGCCGACGCCGAGCGCCGACTCCGCCATCAGGTCGACCACGACGAACTCACCGGGATCTACAACCGCATGTACGCGTCCGCGGCGCTGACGCGACTGCTCGACACGGCCGACGACCTGTCGCTGCTGTTCATGGACCTCGACGGGTTCAAGCAGATCAACGACGCCCATGGCCATCACGTCGGTGACGAGGTGCTGGTCGCGGTCGCACGGCGGCTGGACAACGCGGTGTCCGAGCCGATGTTCGTGGCCCGTTGGGGCGGCGACGAGTTCATCGTCGCACTGCCCGGGGTCGACGAGCAGACACTCGCCAGCGTCGCCGCACGAGTGGAGGAACTGTTCGCGGCGCGTATCGCGACGAGCGTTGGCTCATTCGAGATCGGCTCCAGCGTCGGTGTCGCCGTACGACGCGCCGGAGACGGGCTCGACTCGCTCGTCTCGCGCGCCGACCAGGCGATGTTCGTCAAGAAGCAGGCCCGGATCCGTTCGGGCCACGCGGCGCCCCGCACGACCGACCTCGTCGAGAGCGCGATCGACGACGGGCGCGTCGAGCTCCACCTGCAGCCGCTCGTCGGGCTCGACCCGGCGCCTCATCTCGTCGGCGGCGAGGCGCTCGTCCGCCTGCGCGACGGCAACGGCCGACTCGTCATGCCGAACGACTTCCTCCCCCAGATCGAGGGTTCCGAACTGTCCCATCGACTCGACCAGCGGGTGGCCGAACTGGCGATCGCGCAGCTCGCCGAGTGGCGGCGGCGCGGCGTCGTCGACGACGGCTTCCGGATCGGCATCAACCTCGGGCCCGCAGCACTTCGCAGCGCTACGACCGCCGACTGGCTCGCGGAGACGCTCAGCGCGGCCGGTGTTCCGGGCTCGGGTCTGATGGTCGAGGTCACCGAACACGCCGCGGACATCCACGTCGACCTCGTCGAGCGACTCCGGGGGCTGGGCGTGCGCGTCGCACTCGACGACATCGGCCTCGCGTCGTCGAACATCGACCGGTTGATCGACGTCGATGCGAGCGACGCCAAGATCGATCGCCGTTGGCTCCGCGAGGCGAGCGAGGACGCCGAACGCCACGCAGCTGCGCCGCTTCGCCACCTGGTCAGCCTGTGTCGGGAACTCGGCAAGCACGTGATCGTCGAAGGCATCGAGACCCACGAGCAACTCGACATCGCCCGTCGCATGGGCGCCGATTCGGTGCAGGGGTTCCTGTTCAGTCGACCCGTCCCCGCGACGGAGTTCGAAGGTGTGGTGCAGGGTTGGGCGGCGACGACGAACGCGCACCTCGGCGCAGCGGTCGACGTGAGTGCAGTCGGGTCCGACGAGCCCGCGCTCGTCAGCTGACCGCCACGCGGCAGCCGATCTCCATCATCTGATCCACGCCGCGCTTCATGTCCTCGTCGCTGATGCGGACCGAGTCGCCTTCCTCGGCGCCGATCATGTCGCTCACGGTCATCAGCGCGAGCGCTTCCATTCCCTTCATCGCGGCGATCGTGTACATCATCGCCGCCTCCATCTCGACCGCGAGGATGCCGAGCGCCTTCCAGCGGTTGAACTTCTCCCAGTCCGGTTCGTAGAAGAGCCCCGACGTGAGGATCGGGCCGACGTGCACCTTGCCCATCCCGTCGGCGCGAGCGAACTTGGCAGCCTCCTCGCAGAGCCCGAAGGTGGCGGTCGGGGCGATGCAGTCCATCTGGCTGAGCTGACGCGGAGCATGGTCCTCCGCCGCTGCGGACAACCCGATCACGGTGTCGCCCATCGCCATGTCGGCACCGAGTCCACCGCAGGTGCCGACCCGGACGAGACGCTGCACGCCGAGCTGAGCGAGTTCTTCGAACACGATGCCCGACGACGGCGCTCCCATGCCGGTGGTCTGGACGCTGATCGGACGGCCGTCGAACGTCCCGGTGAAACCGAGCATCCCTCGCACGCCGTTCACCTGGCGGAAGCCGGGCTCGAAGAACGTCTCGGCGATGTACTGCGCCCGAATCGGGTCGCCGGGGCAGAGCACGTTGGGGGCGTAGTCGCCCGGTTCGGCAGCGAGATGGATCGGCATGGCCCCAGCGTAGGCGGGTCTACGATCGCGGCATGCCGGAGATGCCCGAGATCGAGGCACACGCGGAGCGGCTGAGCGAACGATTCGCTGGTCGCAAGCTCGAGCGGTTCCATCCGTTCAACTTCACTGCGCTGAAGACCGCCGTCCCGCCGCCGGACGCGGCGTACGGGCATTCGCTCGAGTCGGTCGGTCGCCGTGGCAAGTATCTGCTGCTCCGGTTCAAGCCGTTGACGATGGTCATCCATCTGATGCAGGGCGGACGCCTGCTGCCCGACGAGAAGTTGGCGAAGAAGCCCCGGGGCGGCCAGGCCCGCCTCGTGTTCGACGACGGGCCCGCAATGCTGCTCACCGAGCAGGGCACCGAACGGCGCGCCGGCGTCTGGTGCATCGGCGCAGACGACGACCTCGACGCCATTCCCCCGCTCGACAAGCTCGGTCCCGAAGCCGTCGGCATCGAGCCCGATCGTCTGGCCGACCTGTTCGCGGAGCACTCGATGCGCATCCACGGGTTCCTCCGCGATCAGCGGCTCGTCGCCGGGCTCGGTCGTCGGCTCGCGAACGAGATCTGCTGGCAGGCCCGAATCAGCCCGTTCGCGACGACGAAGAAGCTCGGCGCGGAGGGGGCAGCGACAGTCGCAGCGGCGATCGATCACTGCGCAACGGAGGGGCTGGAGTACGAGCGATCGCGCGACGACATGAGTTCGTCGAAGGATCGGCCGTCGAGCGCCCACGGCCGGACCGGCGAACCGTGCCCGCGGCGTGAGGAGCACGACGACACGATCCGGGCGGTCGAATACTCGGGCTACACGGTGAACTACTGCCCGTCGTGCCAGACCGGCGGCAAGATCCTGGCGGACAACACCACCTCGAAGTTCCTCAAGTAACCCGGACCGGTCAGAACGGTGACGGGACCTCCGGCCCTGGCGACGCCACGGCCACGCGAGGACGATCAGGGCATCATCCCTCGACCATCGGCGGAGGTTCCGATGCCCAACGATTCCCTGTCCACGTCCGACGCTGTCGCCCAGGTGGCGCACGCCGGGTCCGGCGACGTTCCGATCGAACTCTCGACGAGCGGCGCGATCTCCAACGGGGACAGGGAGGCGGTGACCGACTTGTTCGACAAGTTGCTCGGCACGGTCGACGAACCGGTGCGGCACGTCCGCGTGCGGATGGACCATGCCCCGGACCGCAACCGGGATCGGTCGACGACGATCCGCGCCGTGGTCGACATCCGAGGCGGATCGGTGCGGGCCCACGTCACCGAGGCGACGACGCACTCGGCGCTCGTGGCGCTCGATACCAAGCTGACCTCGCAGCTGCGCCAGCGTCTCGAGCGGCAACGTTCGCTCGCTGAGCGCAAGCACACGAACGACGGTGCGTGGCGCCACGGGATGGCGCCGGTCAGCCGACCGGACTACTTCCCCCGCCCCCGAGAGGAACGCGAGGTCGTGCGGCACAAGTCGGTCGCCCCCGGCCTCTCGTCGGTGGAGGAGGCGATCTTCGACCTGACGACGATGGACTACGACTTCTACCTGTACGTCGACGACACGACCCGCCGCGATGCACTCGTGTTCCGGCGCGACGGGGAGTCCGACACCGAGTTGCACGTCCAGTGCGTGGGCGGCGCCGGCGACCCGCATCCCGTCCCCGACGGTGTGGTGGTCGACGGCAACGGGGTACCCGAGCTCACGCTCGAAGGAGCGCGCGAGCGGCTCGACGTCGGTCACGAACCGTTCGTGTTCTTCGTCGACCCCGACGCCGGTCGCGGCCACGTCCTGTACCGCCGCTACGACGGCCACTACGGCCTCCTCGTCCCCCAGGACGAGTAGCGCTGTTCCCGCAAACAGCCCGCGTGAAGGGCCTCCGTGGCCCAGGAATGGCCACCAGCACGGCGATGGCGTCGGGCGCTGCCCGACGCCATCGAAGGAATTAGATCAGCCCGAGTTCTCGCACCGCGTCGCGCTCGGACACGAGTTCGGCGGCCGTGGCGTCGATCTTCTCGCGGCTGAAGTCGTCGATGTCGAGTCCCTGCACGATCTCGTAGCTGCCGTCCTTGCAGACGCAGGGGAACGAGCTGATGATGCCCTCGGGTACGCCGTAGCTGCCGTCGGACGGAATCGCCATCGACACCCAGTCGCCGTCAGGCGTGCCGAGCGTCCAGTCGCGGATGTGGTCGACGGCAGCAGAGGCGGCCGACGCGGCCGACGACGCTCCGCGCGCCTCGATGATCGCGGCGCCACGCTTGGCGACGGTCGGGATGTACTCGTTCGCGTACCACTCGTGATCGCCGACCGCGTCATGGGCGTTCTTCCCACCGACCTCGCAGTGGAAGAGGTCCGGGTACTGCGTGGTCGAGTGGTTGCCCCAGATCGTCATCTTGGTGATGTCGTTGACCGACGCGCCGACGCGCTGTGCGAGCTGGGTCTTGGCGCGGTTGTGATCGAGCCGTGTCATCGCGGTGAAGCGACCGGGGTCGAGGTCGGCGGCGTTCGCCATGGCGATCAGTGCGTTCGTGTTCGCCGGGTTGCCGACGACGAGCACCTTGACGTCCTTCTTCGCCGAGCGACTGAGCGCCTCGCCCTGCGGCTTGAAGATCCCGCCGTTCGCCGACAGCAGATCGGCACGTTCCATGCCGGCCTTGCGGGGCATGGCGCCGACGAGCAGCGCGACGTCGGCGTCACCGAACGCGACGTCGGCGTCGTCGGTGCAGACGATCTCGTCGAGCAGCGGGAAGGCGCCGTCGTCGAGTTCCATCTTCACGCCCTCCAGCGCACCGAGCGCCGGGGTGATCTCGAGCAACTGCAGTGACACGGACGTGTCGGGCCCGAGCATGGTGCCCGAAGCGATGCGGAACAGGAGGCTGTAGCCGATCTGGCCTGCAGCTCCGGTGACGGCGACACGAACAGGTGTAGTCATGACTGCGAGGCTAGAGCCCGCGGCACCCCTCGCCCCAGTGCCGAACGGCCCGCCCTACCCCGGGCGCGAGGCGTCCGAGAACGATCGGGGTCAGACCCCAACTGTTCTCACCGCACCGGCGTCCGAGAACGATCGGGGTCTGACCCCGACTGTTCTCGGGTCAGAAGCCGATGAGTTGGCCGACGAGGTCGGTGTAGAAGCGCTGACCGCTGGGGTCGAGGTGGATGCGATCACCGTAGAAGCAGTCACCACACGGCGCCGACAGCACCTCCCAGTCGAGGACGGTGACGTTTGCATACCGCTCGGGCAGCGCTCGGATGATCGCGTTATTCCCGTTGATCCATCCGCGGTCGGCCTTGCCGGTGATGAACACGACGACGGGCACGTCGGCGAGGATCTCCATCATCGCGTCGGCCGACGACTGGGGGAATGGTCCGTTCGTCCCGAGGTGGACGATGACGACCGACCCGATCAGGCCGGCATCTCGAATCGCCTGGACCTCGGGGAGATAGGATGAGAACTGTCGGCTCACGACGGCGTCGACCACGACGCCACGCTCGGTCAGTTCCTCCGCCGCGCCGCGCATCACCGAGTCACCGAGCGCGAGCACCGGCAGCGCCTGTTCGGTCGGGACGGGGTCGATGCCGAGCGGTCGGACGTCGGTCAGATCGGCGACGACACCCCGCGAGCGCGGGCCCACCTCCGGTTCGGGCGGTGGTGCGGTCGTCGGCGGCACCGTCGTGGGTGGTGCGGTCGTCGGTGGAACCGTGGTCGGGGCGACCGT
>JBCBDK010000047.1:0-12647 GCA_038529675.1 Actinomycetota bacterium | reverse complement strand
GTCGGAGCGAGCGGCGGGCTCGGGCGGGCGATCGACCGGTCGCTCGACGCCGCCGATGCGCGTGTCGTTCGCGTGAATCGCAGCGGCGAGATCTCGGGGAGCAGCCATGTGCCGGAACGTATCGCCCGGTCGCGCGCCGCGTCCTGCCGTGCGTGCGATGCCGACCGCGACGCCAGCAACGCCCGCTTGGCTCGCGGCCGTGGCCCTCGCGTCCGGCTCGGCGGACGACCCATCTGGATTCGTACCATCGTCGGATGATCCCCGAGCAGCGGCCCACCGCCCCGGACCGAGGCGAGGGCGGCCGCCCCGACCCCGAGTTGCCCGACCCGGTTGCGCTCGGTGACGTCGACTTCTTCGATCCGGCGTTCAACCGCTGCCCCTACGGCGCCTACCGGACGCTGCGCGAGGAGGCGCCAGCATGGTTCGACGAGCGCACGAGGATGTGGGTGCTGACCCGTCACGAGGACGTGCTCGCAGCGGCGCGCGACCCGAAGCGTTTCTCCTCGGCGATCCCGAGGGGTCGTGGCACACCGGAGCGAGACCGGATCCAGCGGATGTACCGCGAGCAGGGCTGGGTGCCCGGCCGCACGCTCGGCGGTCGCGACGATCCCGAGCACAAGGAGATGCGGGCGCTGTTCAGCCATGCGTTCCGGCCGTCGCGGGTCAAGCAGCTCGAACCGACGATCGACCGCCTCGCGGCCGAGTTGCTCGACGACTGCCTCGCCTCCGTCGAGTCGACCGGCAGCTGTGATTGGGTGCGCCAGTTCGCGGTGCCGCTGCCGCTGCTCGTGATCGGCATCCAGATGGGCGCCGACCCCGACGACATCTGGCGGATCAAGGGGTGGACCGATGCGTGGGTGCAGCGACTCGGGATGATGCAGACGCCCGAGGAGGTCGAGTGGTCGACCGCGATGGAGATCGAGGCGCAGCACTATTTCCAACCGATCTTCGACCGGCTGCGCGCCGAGCCCGACGACTCGCTGCTGTCCGACCTCGTCAACACCGAGATCCCCGAATGGGGGCGAACCCTCACCGACGAGGAACTCCACGCGGAGATGATGGCGGACACGTTCGTCGGTGGTTCGGAGACGACGACCAACGCACTCAGTCAGGCGGTCAAGCTGCTCGTCGAGCACCCGGAGCAGTGGGCGCTGCTCCGCTCGGACCCCGAGCACTACCTCCCGATCCTCGCCGAGGAGGTCGTCCGAATCGAGGGGCCGGTGCAGATGCTGTTCCGCGTCACGACGTGCGATGTCGAGGTCGGCGGTGTGACGATCCCGGAGGGATCCGTGGTCACCCTGCGGTGGGGCGCGGCGAACCGCGACGATCGGGTGTTCGCCGACCCCGACCGGTTCGACCTGACCCGGACCGACGTCCGCCACCACATGGGTTTCGGGTTCGGGAGCCACTTCTGCCTCGGCGCCCCGCTCGCTCGCCGGGAGATCGTTCACGGCATGAAGGCGCTGGTCGAGCGGGTCGACGAGCTGTGGTTCGCGCCCGGTCGGAACGACTTCGAGATCGCGCCGAACTACGTCCTCCGTGCGCTGCGCGAACTCCACATCGGCATGCGACCGGCGTCCGCCCGGTGAGCCAGGCCGGTCGACCCGACGTCAGTCGGCGGCGGGAGAGCGGTCGCCCTCGAGCCAGCGAGGCCCCGACCCGAACGAGGCGGCGACGTCGTCGACGTTCCAGATCGCACACGAATCGAGGCTGAGGCAGCCGCAGCCGATGCAGCCGTCGAGCTTCTGGCGTAGTTCGGTCAGCAGCCGGATCCGCTCGTCGAGCACCGGTCGCCAGCCTGCGGCGAGTTCGGCCCAGTCGGTCGCGGTCGGGGTACGCGAGCGGGGGAGCGCGTCGAGCGTGTCGCGAATCTCGGCCAGTGTGAGCCCGACTCGCTGTGCGACCTTGACGAAGCTGATGCGGCGGAGCGCGTCGGGCCGGTAGCGGCGATGACCGGACTCGGTCCGCTCCGATCGGAGGAGCCCGTGGTGTTCGTAGAACCGGATGGCCGAGGTGGCGACGCCGGCGCGCTCCGCCAACTGACCGATCGTCAACATCCGGTCGGTCGTGCCCTTGACTTCAACCATTGTTCAAGTTCTACCGTCGTCGTCATGACACTCCACGTTCGACTCGCCGACTCGACGACAACCACGTCCGGAACCGCCGCGACCACCGCCCCTCGCCAGCTCGACGATGACACCGTGCTCCCGTTCGATGCCGACGAGATGGAGGTCGGCTCCACCCGCCTCGCACGCGTCGACGGGCGCCGTGTCTGCATCGCACGGACCGAGGAGGGCATCTTCGCCGTCGACCACGCCTGCCCGCACGAGGGCTACGGACTGACCCAGCGTTCACTCGACGGCTCGCTGTTGACGTGCGCCTGGCACAACTGGAAGTTCGACGTCCGGACCGGCGACTGCGTGCAGGGCGAGGAAGGCGTACCTGCCCATGACGTGGACGTCGCCGACGACGGCTCGATCCGGGTGCGAGTGCGGGTCCCATCTCCCGAGCACACCCGGACCCGCCTCCTCCAACAACTTCGGCGCGGCATCGAGCAGAACTACGTCGGCCAGATCGCCCGCGACGTCGCTCGCCTTCTCGAGGTGGGGACCGACCCGTACGAGATCGCTGCGGTCGGGGTTCGCCACGGCGCGGCGCGGGCCGAGTACGGCTGGGGTCACTCGATCGCCGCGCTGTCGGACTGCTTGGCCATGCTCGACCTGTTCGACGGGGAACAACGCGCCGTGCCACTCGTCCAGGGCTTGAGCTTCACCGCCGAGACCGAGCGTGGTCGCCCCGAGCAACCGCTTGCCGATGCGGCGCCGTTCGCCGACGCGACCAGAGCGGCGTTCCTCGATGCCGTCGAGTACGAGGACCTTCCACGCGCGCAGGCGCTGATCCGAGCCGCCATCGCCCGCGGCGACGACCCATCGTCCGTGCACGACTGGTTCATCGGGGCGATCTCGGCACATCACCTGTCGTACGGCCACGGGGCGATCTACGTCCAGAAGGGGTTCGAGCTGCTCACGATGATCGGCTGGGAGCATGCCGACGTCGTGCTCGGGCACCTCGTCACCTCGGTGGTCACCGGCACCCGCGAGGACACGCTCCCGTACCACCGGCCGTTCGCTCGGAGCATCGACGACGTCGACCTCGAAGCCGTCGCTGCGGCGGCCGAGTTCGCCGACGTGCCGCCGCCGACGGGTGCTGCCGACGCACTCGTCGAGCTCCGTGCTGCGCTGCTCGGACCCGATCGAGGGGTGGCAGCCCGGTCGGCGGTCACTTCCCTGACCGCCGGCGCACCCGTCGACGCCGTGCTCGACACCGTGGTCGGTGCCGTCGCCGAACGACTCCTGCGATACGACCCGGCCAACGAGACCGACCTCGACGACGACTTCAACTGGCTCGACATCACCCACGGCATCACGTACGCCCACGCCGTTCGCCACCACCTGGCGGCGCAACGCGACGCCGGTCGCCTCGACGTCGCAGCCGATGCATCAGCCCGAGCAAGGGTCGAACTGATTCGGCTCCTCCTCTTCGCCGCATTCCAGGCGAACTGGACGGGTCGCCACGAGTGGCACACGGCGATCGCACCGACCGCGCCCTCCTCGCTCGATCCGCGACTCGTCACCGCCGGCTCCGACCGCGTCGCGCTCGCAGCCATCGGCGACGACCTCCAACGGCGATCGCTCGACGACGTGCACACGGCTCCGATCCATGTCGTCCACGCGGTCAAGACATCGAGAGCTGCGCACCTCGAGGCGCAACGCACCGGCGACGGCGACGTGCTCGCAGCCACCACCCGCTACTTCGACGGACCACGTTCGGAACGCAGTGTCCGCGCCGCGACCCATCGTGCGATCGAGTTCGTCGGCGGTCGACTCCGCCGCTGACACGGGCGACCGGAACACTCGTCGGTCACGCCGCCCGGGTGAACTCGACCGCGGTGAGCGGGTCGCGCCAGTCGGACCAGCCCGGACCGAGGCACGTGCGGAGCGCGCTGATCGCGCGGGTCCGCTGGTTCCGGATCGTCCGATCAGTGCACTGACGATCGGCGGCGATCGACGTGGTCGACTCACCGCGAGCGAGTCGGCGGGTCAACTCGAGGAGATCGGCGTCCACGCCGGCAGCCTCGGCGGCGGCGATGAGTCGCGCGGCGGCGATCGTGCCGTTGAGTTCGTGGGGCGGTGAGAACTCGCGCTCGAACCGGGGAGCGGCGACCGCACGTTCGATCGTGAAAGACCGTCGTCGCTGCGGCTTGCGGAACGCCTCGTGGAGCGCAGCGGACACGATTCGGGGTGCGATGTATCGGCGCTGTTCGGACCGGTCGTAGGCCTCGATCGCGAGCGACGCCGCGATGATCGCGTCGTCGGCCGGGTCGATCGCGCTGTGGTGGACCGGCCACCGCCGCGCCTGGTGGACCACGACCGGGAGCACGCGTTGGAGCACGATGCGAGCGGCGAGTGGCTCGGTGACACCCACCACCATCAGCCAGTGCAGGATCTCGTCGCCCGACGGACCGGCCGCCTGGTCGGTGAGTGCGAGGACGTCGTCCAGGTGGCGGGCGGACGCCAGACGTCCGGTCACCCGCTCGTCGAGATCGGCCGTCCCGGTCCGCCACGCGAGCACGTCGCGCATCGTTCCCGGTCGTCGCCGGAGCCGACGCCACTCACGATGGAGTTGGTTCGTGAGCAGCGTTCGCAGCGCCGGGTCGCCGGAGCTGGATGCCTCGGACACGGATTCGTCGAAGAGGGTTCGAGTGGCCCCGCAGGTCGTGTTCATGGCGAGCATCGTCTGCGAGACGCCTCACCGACGGCCTCACCGGTGCGGTCATCGGGCGGAATCCGACCGGCGCCGTGACCGCAGTGAGGTCTCACCGACCGCCGCATCCGGTGCGGGAAACGGCAGCGGTGAACGAGGTGGGGTGGTCTCACCGCACCTGGTCAGCGGCGCTTTTCGGCCTGTCACCGATCACGCCTTCCGATGTCGCCGCGACCGCGTCCACGAAGAGGTGTGAAGCGTGGTGCGCCAACGACCCGAACGTCACCCACCGCGACCGACCAGGTCGAGGCCGAGACATGCCGCGACACGGCCGGCGAACTCGTCGTGCAGGTCGCGACCGGCCCGGACTGCCGCGCCCCCGTCGCCGTGGGGTCGACCCGCATCGTCGTCGGTCGTGATCGTGCAGCGACGGTGGTGCTCGACGATCCAGCCGTCGCACCGCATCACGCCTTGCTGGCGCTCGATCCCGACGAAGCCACGCTCACCGTCACGCCGCTGGTCGGGTCCTCCCCGGTGTGGGTCGACGGTCAGCCGGTCGTCGGATCGACCGTCGTCGACGTCGGCGCCTGCGTGTGTCGGCTGGGCCTGGGTGGATCGTCGCTCGAGGTCGGTGTGCAGGCGTCGTTCCCGGTCGACGAACAGGTTGCCGCCGTCGGTGCGCCGCTGCTCACGCCGTCGACCTCGAACCCGAGCAGCATCGTCGTGCACCGTCGGTTCCAGGTCGCATCGGTCGCCGAGGCACGACCGATCGGCGTGCCCCAGCGCGCAGAATCACTCCCCGGTCCGCCGGCGACCGCGCTCGTCGGCGCTGCGGTCAGCTGCGTCGGGGCGCTCGTCGTCGCGACGCTGATGGGGAGCCCGATGTTCGCGCTGTTCGGTGCCGTTGCCGCAGTGGGCGCCTTCGCGACCTGGGCGGCGTCGTGGATCGGCGTGCTCCGAACCCGCCGGCGCCGCCGGGTCGAGTGGGCCGCCGCGACGGCCAGGTTCTCCGACGAGGTGGCGGCCGCTGTGCGATCGGCGGCTGCGGCGGCGCGTCGCGCGTCGCCCGTCGAGCGGGCGCTCGCGTCGGCGTCGGCCCTCGAGGCAACGAGTTCCTCGGCTGACGACGAGACAACGTCGTGCCATATCGCAGCACCGGGGTTGTGGTGTGATCGCCCGGCGGTCGACGAGTGCGAGGACGGTGGGCTCGGCGTCGTGGTCGGGCGAGGGAGTCGTCGGTGGTCGCCGCCACTCGACGGTGTCGCGACGGCCGACCTCCCGCACGACGTCGCCGACGCAGCGGCTCGGCTCGACGACGTCCCGATCGAGGTGCGACTCCAGCCCGGACGTGCGGTCGGGCTGGTCGGTTCGGGTCGGGCTGCGGTCGCCAGATCGATCATCATGCAGCTCGCCTGGAACGTCGGCCCGTCGGACTGGCAGCTCGTCATCGTGACCGACCGACCGACGGTGTGGCGCTGGACTGTCGATCTCCCCCACGCCCAACCCCGCGGCGGCCCCGACCGGCTCGTTGCGCTCGACCACGGGACGGCCGCAGCGCTCCTCGAACTGCGCGCCGAGCTGGGTGAGGTGGCTCGCAACGCAACCTCGACCACCGGCGCGGCGCCGCGAGTCGCCGGCGAGCCGTCGAAGCGGCCGCTGCCGCTCGTGGTCGTGGATCTCCGCGGGGACGTCGGCGGCCCGAGCGGCCCGATCCGGTCGTTCCTCGCCGCGGTCGGCGCGGCCGCGCTCGTCGTCGCCGACCATGCGTCGGGATGGGTCGACGAGGTGCTCGAAGTGGGTCTCGCCGGTCGTCTGGTCTACGCATCGACGGCGGCTGGCCCTGCGGGCACGGCCGCGCCGATCGGCGTGTCGCTGGCGACCGCGACGAATGTTGCGGCGCGCTTGCGCGGGCTCGTCGATCCGGAGCTCCCCACCGGGGAGGCGCCACCGAGATCGTGCAGCTTCGCATCGGTGCAACGACAGGCCGTGGACGGTGTCGACCCGTTCGACCCGGACGCCGTCGCGGCCGCGTGGGAACGCTCGGGGCCGGATCCAGCGCCGACCGCGGTGCTCGGTGCGACCGGCACGGGAGTCGCGCTCATCGACCTCGCCGCCGACGGCCCGCACGCGCTCATCGCGGGGACGACCGGCTCGGGGAAGAGCGAGCTGCTGCGGACCCTCGTGGCGGGACTCGCCGTAAGGTCGAGTCCGAGGCACCTCGCCTTCGTGCTGATCGACTACAAGGGCGGGGCAGCGTTCGACGCCTGCGCCGACCTCCCGCACGTCGTCGGCTCGGTCACCGACCTCGACGACGGGCTCGCCGCCCGGGCCCTGTCCAGCCTGCACGCCGAACTCCACCGTCGTGAGCGACTCCTGCGTGAGGTGGGCGCATCGGACCTGACCGAGCTCCGCCGGCTGAGCGGCTCCGATGCACCCGGCTCAGCGTTGGTGGAGTCCGGTGGCGGTGCGGGTACCCGTGCCGCGGTGCCGCGCCTCGTCGTGGTCGTCGACGAGTTCGCGACGTTGGCCAAGGAGCTCCCCGACTTCCTGTCGTCGCTGGTCGACGTGGCACAGCGCGGGCGCAGCCTGGGCGTGCACCTCGTGCTTGCGACACAGCGACCCGGCGGCGTCGTCGGCGACGACGTCCGGGCGAACACGGCGTTGCGGATCGCGTTGCGCGTGCAGGAGCGTGCCGAGTCCCTCGACGTGATCGGTGTGGACCGGGCGGCGAACCTGCCGCGGTCCAGCCCCGGGCGCGCGCTTCGCGTCGACGGTGGTGACCTCGTCGAGTTCCAGACCGCATCGTGCACCACGCCGACGTGCACCGGCGACGCGACGGCGTCTCCCGCCGATGACGCCGCCGACACCGAGCTCGAGCGGGTGGTCGCAGCGATCCGCACCGCCGCCGACGCCGAGGTCGCGGACGCACGGCAGGACTCGGGGCACTCGGACGACACCACGAAGGAGTCGTCGGGGCTCCGGCACGTGATCTGGTTGCCGCCGCTGCCGACCTCCATCGCCGCTGCGGAGCTCGCGGACGAACTCGCTGTCGCCGGCGGGTCCGGCCGCAGCGAGCGTGGAGTCGCCCGGCGGCCCGAGCCGATCGGAGTGATCGACGACCCTGCCGGGCAGCGTCGGCTCGCCCTGCGATGGGCGCCCGGCGACGGGTCGCTCGCCATCGTCGGCTCGCTCGGGTCGGGCACGACATCGACCCTGCTCGCGATCGGCGCGGCAGCCTGCGGTTCAATGTCGCCCGACGAACTCCACGTGTACGTCGTCGACGCCCGCGGTGACGAGCGCCTCGACGCGTTCGCCGCCATCGCACACTGTGGCGGCGTGATCCGAGCGGGTGAGACCGAACGCCTCCGTCGGTTGCTCGCTCGGCTCTCGGCCCGGCCTGACGGCGATGACGGATCGGGAGGCACCTCGCTCGGCGGGACGAGGTGCGGTCTCCGAGCGGTGAACGCTCGGTCGCGCCGGACGGTTGTGCTCGTCGATGGCCTGGACGCGCTTCGAGCGCAACTCGATCGTGACGACACAGAGCGCGCCGCAGCGCTGCGATCGCTCGTCCGTGACGGCGCCGACCGTGGTGTCGAGGTCGTCGCCACGTCCGCGACCGACCTGGTCACGCTCGGCGCCACGATGCGCGACGCGTGGGTGGGAGCCGTCGATGATCAGATGACGGCTCGGGCGTTGGGTTGGACCGGGCCGCCGGTCCGGCGAGACGTTCCCGGGCGCGTCCGCGTCGCCTCGTCGGGCCTCGAGGCACAGGTGGCGCTCGGGGCACCGGGCCTCGCGTCACTCCCGTCTGCCGGCGACACCGCCGGCGGTCCGCAGCCGATCCGATGCCTGCCCGCCCGGATCACCGACGCTGTCCTGACGTCGTCCGGTTCGGACGCTGACGACTCGGGGTTCGGTCCCGGGCCCGACGGCACCGTCGAGGGCACCAACACTCTCGATCGACCGCTGCCGATCGGGTTGGCCGCGGACACCTTCGCTGTCGCCGGGCCACCGCTCGAACCGGGCGGTCGTCTCCTCGTTGCCGGGCGGCCGGGCGCCGGGGTGACCACCACGCTCACGGCGATCGCTCGGGCATGGGCGCGGCGCCACGCCGGCACGGTCCACCACATCGTCGGGGCCGACGACCTGGTGGCGCTCCTGGACCTCGGCGTCGCGCAGCCACGGTCCGGCCGAACCGAGGGCTGCGTCGACCAGCGTCTGCTCGTCATCGACGACGCGACACGCCTGGACGATCCGTCAGGACGTCTGTCCGCGCTCCTCGATCAGGGTGCCGGGCGAGGCGGTCCGACCGTGATCGCCGGCGGTCGCGCCGATGAACTCCGCAGCGCCTACGGCCACTGGACCCGGCGGCTCCTCACCGACGATCGGGGGATCGCCCTCGCTGCGTCGGGGGAGCCGCCCACCGATCTGTTCGGGGTGTCAGCGCCTCGTCGGCCACTCGTGGCACCACGGGTCGGCCTTGCGTGGCTCGTGGATCGAGGCTCGGTGCGAGCGGTGCAGATCGCGTTGCCCGACGGCGCCGCAGACGGCCACCCGCCGCTCGGGGCGTGAGCCTCGCGCTCCGACGCGGACGACGTGCTAGGTCGCTACGACTGGGCGACGCGCCCGCGCATCGCCGCCGATGCGAGCCCGAAGCTCACCACGGTGACCGCCGCGATGGCACCGAGGCCCTTGGCCAGCTCACCCCACTCCCATCCATCGGAGATCAATGATCGGAGACCACCGAGGACGTACGTGACCGGGTTGTAGGTGGCGACGGTGGACAGCCAGCCGGTGAGCGCCTCCTTCGGCAGGAAGGTGGTCGTCAGGAAGGCGAACGGGAAGAACAGGACGAACGACGAGTTGACCGCCGCCGGGTTGCCCGTCTTGAGAGCGATCGCATACGGGAACCCGGCGAACGCGAGGCCCCACGCCGCGCCGTAGAACAAGAACACCACCATGCCGATCAGCCCGGTCTCGAATCGCACGCCCAGGATGAGGCCGAGCCCGGTGACCGGGATCGCGAGCATCAGCACCGCCATCAGGTCGGCGGCCATCAACCCGAGCAGCAGCGTGGGCCGGCGGATCGGTGTGAGAAGGAGCCGATCGAAGTAGCCACCCTGGATGTCGACCACCAGTGCGCTCGCCCGCGACACGCCGGTGACGGCGAAGATGATCGACACCGGGAGCTGGAACGCCTTGAAGTCGGTGACGACACCGGCGCCCTGGGCGAAGTCCTGGAGTGCCCCGGTGTTCACCACGAAGAAGAACACCGGGATGATGAGCGCCGGGCCGAAGAACTCCGGTTCGCGAAAGACGCTGCGGCACGCCCGTAGCGCGACCGTCGTGAGGTCGTGCCCGATCGAACTGCGGCTCGCGAGCGGCGCGTGTGCGGGAGACGCCGCACGGGGCTGGTCGGTGGTGGTCATGCGCTACTCCCGTCGGTGGGGTCGGTTGCGTCGGCGTCGGTGAGCTTGTTGCCGGTGACGTCGAGGAACACGTCGTCGAGGGTCGGAGTGCGGAGGGTGAGCGACGCCACTTCGACGTCGCACCCGTCGAGTGCGACGACGACGCCGGCGACCGCTTGCGATCCGTTGGGGGACGAGATCGAGAGTTCGTCGCCGTGCACGTCGACCCGCTCGACGCCGCGCGCCGAACGCACGACATCGGCCGCTCGCTCGGCGTCGGCGTGGCCGCCTGCGACGTTGACGACGATCAGGTCGGTGCCGATCGACCGCTTCAGTTCGTCGGGCGTGCCCTCGGCCTCGAGACGGCCCTCGGCGATGATGCCGACCCGGTCGGCGAGCGAGTCGGCCTCCTCGAGGTACTGCGTGGTGAGGAAGATCGTGACGCCGTCGTCAGCGTTCAGGCTGCGCACCTCGTCCCACACCGCCGCCCGACTCACCGGATCGAGCCCGGTCGTCGGCTCGTCGAGGAAGAGGATCTGCGGTCGGTGGATCAACGACATGGCGAGGTCGAGTCGACGGCGCATTCCACCCGAGTAGCCGTCGACCCGGCGATCGATGGCATCGCCGATGTCGACGAGCCCGATCACCTCGTCGACGCGCCGCCGGCGGTCGGCGGCGGCGAGCCCGTAGAGCCGACCCTGGAGCTCGAGGAGTTCGCGGCCGGTCTGCTTCGGATCGATCGATGCGTCCTGGAGCGCGACCCCGATGCGAAGTCGGACCTCACCCGGCGCGGCGGCGACGTCGTGGCCGGCGACCCGTGCCGAGCCCGAGGTGGGAGCGAGCAACGTGCACAGCATCTTCACCGTGGTGGACTTGCCGGCACCGTTGGGGCCGAGAAATCCGTAGATCTCGCCGGCCTCGACGTGGAGGTCGATGCCGGCGACGGCGTCGGTCTCGCCGAACGAGCGGGTGAGGTCACTCGCCGTGATGGCGGCGGATGCCTGCGCCGGCGGGGCGGTGTTGGTCATGGCGCTCATCGTGGCAGACGGGTGTCACCCCCGCCGCGACATGCGCCACGACCACCGCCGCGGCATCGCTCCTCAGCCGCAGGCGCCGCCGGAGCAGGCGCCGAGCGACCCGTGTTCCATCTGCTCGGTGTCGCCGGTCTTGACATACCATTCCCACCGCGCACCTTCGGGCGACATCGCCCAGGTCTCGGTCTTCTCCGCATAGCAACAGACGGCGTCTTCGACGCCCGTGGTCGCCACCTCGCCGCCCTGGAGCCGGGCGTCGGCCTCGGCCACGTCCTCGGGACGGTCGACCTCGACGCCGAGGTGGTTCAGGTGATGAAAGTCGCTGTCGCCATGGGAGTCGCTCTCGAACAGCACCAGCTTGAGCGGAGGCTGCTCGACGGCGAAGTTCGCATAGCCAGGCCGGCGCTTGGCCGGTGCGGTGTCGAACATCGTGGTGTAGAAGTCGACGGCGGCGTCGAGGTCTCGGACGTTCAGTGCAAGCTGCAATCTCATAGCAGCATCGTACCCAACATATTGATGAACGTCAATATGTTGGTGGCGACGTGGATCTCTTCCGTTCCGTTCAGCCCGTCTCAAGGCGAGGCACAGAAATGTCGATGAACGAGATGACCGGCCGAATCGGACGGCCCGATCATCAGGAGACTCGACATGACCACCCCTCGCCATCTGACGCAGCGCGATCGCCGCAGGTCGGGCGCGATCATCGCCGGCGCCGCAGCGCTCTCTGCCGCCGCCGTGTCGGCACTCGTGTTCACCGCAACCAACGCAGCCTTCAGCGACACCACCGACAACGCCGGCAACAGCTTCGTCGCCGGCACGGTGACCATCACCGACGACGACCTGGGCAACGCGATGTTCAGCGTGACCGACATGGTTCCCGGCGACACCGAGACCGAGTGCATCGAGGTCACCTACACCGGCTCGATCGTCGGGGCCGACCTCTCCGGCCTCCGGCTGTACGGCTCGTCCTCGGGCGACCTCCAGCCCGAGCTCGACCTCCTCGTCGAGCGTTCCGCCGCCGGCGGCACCTGCGCGGCGTTCAGCGCCGACGCAACCGTCTTCAACGGTGATCTCGGCTCGCTCGGCACCGACTACGCATCCGGTTCCGCCGGCCTCGTGCCGTCCGCGCAGAACGAGACCGTCGCCTACCGCTTCAGCGTCACGCTGCCCGCCGCCGCACCGAACTCGGTGCAGGGCGACACCGCCAGCGCCGACTTCACCTGGGAGGTGACGACCTGATCAGGGTCGTCACGGCCGCCGCGGCCTCACCATGACCATGACGCGCCTCGAGACCACCAGCGTCGTCGACCATCCGGTCGACCCCGACGTCGGTGGTCTCGACGCGTGTGGACCCGCCGGGGGTCTCCCCGGACCGGACCCTGCAACCCGGGTCCACGACCACGAGGCGCCGATCGTCGCCCGTCGTTGGACGCCAAGTGAC
>JBCBDK010000046.1:6651-12824 GCA_038529675.1 Actinomycetota bacterium | reverse complement strand
ACCCTGCGCGACGCGCTCAGCAACATCCGCGTCGCGTTCGTGCAGGGTCGTCGTATCCGGACCGAGGCGATCGCCGAGCCCGTCGACGAGGCAGCCGACGGCGTCGATCGCCAGTGCGGCCTGAGCGAAGTCCGGTGGCGTCGCCGAGAGGTGGATGGCGGCCAGCTCGTACAGGCCCATCACGTGGTTGGAGATCACGACCTCGGCCGGAACCTCCGACAGGCGGGACCGAGCCTCCTCCATCGCTTGCTGCGCCTCGGCCAGTTGGGTTTCCTGCTCGGGGGTGAGCTGCTCCATGTCGAGATCGTCGAGGCCGGGGATCTCGCCGAAGCCACCGGCGCCGGTGTCAGAGGTTTCATCGGTCACGCGCGGTACCCTACCGGTGCAACAACAGAGGCGAAGTGGGGCCGTGAGCTCCCACCTGGCCACGATGCGGCGATGCACATCGCCCGACAGTGCGTCCGGGTTCTGAGGCTGAGGCAGCCACTCGACCGACCCGTTCTGTACGGGATCGGGCAGGGTGTCGGTCGCTCCGCGGGACTTCGCGTCGAGCACCAACATCCATCACATGGGGAGGCCCATTGCACAGGAGTGAGCAGTCATAGCACCGCGACGACCAGAACCGCGTGGCGATCAGCACCGCGTGAACGACCGAATCCGAAGCCGGGAGGTCCGACTCATCGGCCCGTCCGGCGACCAGCTCGGCATCAAGCCCGTTCCCGAGGCGCTGCGGATGGCACGTGGCCTCGACCTCGACCTCGTCGAGGTGGCTCCGAACGCGAACCCTCCTGTCTGTCGAATCATGGACTACGGGAAGTTCAAGTACGAAGAGGGCCAGAAGGCCAAGGAAGCCCGCAAGAAGTCGACCAACGTCACGGTCAAGGAAGTGAAGTACCGGCCGAAGATCGGCAAAGGCGACTTCGACACCAAGACCCGCAACGTCATCCGGTTCATCGACGAAGGTCACAAGGTCAAGATCACGCTGCAGTTCCGTGGTCGGGAGATGGCGCACCCCGAGTTGGGTGCGAAGATCCTCGACGACGTGATCGACGCGGTCGGCCCTGCGGCCAAGCTCGACAGTCGTTCCCGCCTCGAAGGCCGGAGCATGTCGATGGTGCTGTCGCCGGACAAGAAGGCCCAGGAGGCCATGCGAAAAGCGGCCGAAGAAGCTGCAGCCAGCACAGCGGCCGATGACGCCGCGAGCACCGCCGCCGACGAGGCCGACACCGAATCCGGCGGCGACTCCGATGAAACGACCGACTGAGGTCGCACGGCAGAGATCGAAGGAGACACACAGATGCCGAAGATGAAGACATCCAAGACCGCCGCGAAGCGGTTCAAGAAGACGGGCAAGGGCAAGCTGCGCCGCGAGCTGGCGAACACCCAGCACCTGTTCGAGAAGTAGTCGTCGCGCCGCAAGCGTCGGCTCGAGGCCGACGTCGACGTGCACCCCGGCGACGCCAAGAAGATCAAGCGCCTCCTCGCCGAGCGCTGAGCCGAACCCCGACGAGACGACAGACAAGGAGCTGACCGATGGCACGAGTCAAGCGCGGCGTCACCAAGACGAACCGCCACAAGAAGGTCCTCAAGCAGGCCAAGGGCTACTACGGCAACAAGAGCCGTACGTTCCGCGGCGCCAACGAGCAGGTGATGCGCTCGGGGAATTATGCGTTCCGCGACCGCCGCGCCCGCAAGGGTGAGATGCGTCGGCTGTGGATCCAGCGCATCAATGCCGCTTGCCGCGACAACGGCATGAGCTACAGCCGGTTCATCGCCGGGCTCAACGCCGCCGGCGTCGAGGTCGACCGCAAGATCCTGGCCGAGCTCGCCGTCACCGACGCTGCGGCCTTCGCCAAGCTGGTCGACCGGGCGCAGTCGGCACTCGCCGCCTGATCACGTATCAACTGGTGTCAGACACCAGTTGATACGTCCGGGCGCCGAACGGGGCGCCTCCATGCGGAGGCGCCCCGTTCGCCGTTTTCGGGCGCTCGGGCGGAGGGGGAGGACCGGGGCCCGTCGCGGCGTCAGCTCTCGGAGCTGGTGGCGTCGATCGCGGTCTGCTCGGCGTTGCGGCCGATCTCGATCTTGCGGGGCTGTGCCCGCTCGGCCACCGGGATGCGCAGCGTGAGCACGCCGTCGGTGTAGTCGGCCTCGATCGCGTCGGCGTCGAGTCCGTCGCCGAGAGTGACCTGCCGGCGGAAGGTGCCGCTGCGGCGCTCGGTCAGGTAGGCGCGGTCGCCGTCCTGGCGCTCCCAGCTTCGGCTGCCGGTGACGGTGAGCACATTGCGCTCGACCGACACGTCGAGGCTGTCAGCGGCGATGCCGGGAAGGTCGATGTGGACCCAGACGTCGTCGCCGCGACGGTACGCGTCCATCGGGGCGGGGTGACCGGCGCTTGCGGCGCTCGAACGGCCGGTCATCTGGTCGAACAGGGTGTCGAGCTCACGGAAGGGGCTGTTGTGGACGAGCATCATGGTCTCCCTCGTTGCGGTGATGTCTGCTTGTGTTGGTCTTCGCGGTGTCGAGCTCGACGTGGGTCGATCTCGATAGAAAACATGATACGAAGCAACTCAAGAAAGACAACCGTGCGTTCGTCACATCGGGCTGGAACGATGCTGGTGGGCGCCCGCCATGCGCGGCCGGGCAGACTGAGCCCGTGACCGCTTCGTTCACGAGCCCCCGCGTGCATGCACTGCGTCGCCTGCTCGGGCGACGCCGCGATCGTCACGACGCCGGTCGGTTCGTCGTCGAGGGCCCCGTACTGGTGGCGGAGGCGGTCCGCGCCGGGTGGAGCTGCGTCGAACAGTTCGTTCCCGCCGATTGCGCCGACGCGGCCATTACGGGTGCTGGTGAGGTCGTCGAGGTCGCTCCGGACGTGCTGGGGCGACTCGGATCCACACAGGCGCCCCAACCGCCCGTGGCGGTGGTCGAGATTCCGGCCGTCGAGACGGTGGCCGTGCTTGGCGACGCCGGATTCGTCGTCGTCGTCGACCGGCTCGCGGACCCGGGGAACCTCGGCACGATCCTGCGTTCGGTCGAGGCGGCGGGGGCCGATGCGGTCGTGCTCACGCCAGGCTCGGTGGATCCGTACAACCCCAAGGTCGTGCGCGCATCCGCCGGCGCACTGTTCCACGTGCCGGTCGTCGACGCCGACCTCGACACCGTGGCGGCGGCGGGCCTCGACCTGGTCGGTACGAGTAGCCACGATCGGCAGGATCGGTCGGTGACGTCGTACACCGAGGCGGACCTGTGCGGACGCATCGCACTGGTGATGGGGAACGAGGCAGCGGGCTTGCCCGACGAATGGACGGCGAACGTCGGTCCCATCGGGCGCTGGGTGACCATCCCGCACCGGGGGCGCACCGAGTCACTCAACGTGGCGATGGCCACGACCGTGCTCGCGTTCGAAGCCGCTCGCCAACGCGCGGGCTGAGCCGGTCCCGACGGGTGCCAGCGCTCGGCCCGGCGACCCCAGCACCAGTCAGTCAGGGCGCGCCCGGCGCGCCCACGCCTCGAGCAGGCGGGGTCCGTCGAGGTCGCCGAGCCAGGGGAGTGGGTCGAGGTGGGCGTCGACGACGTGGTCGGTCAGCCGCTCCCGAACGACCGTGCGGAGTTCCTCGGGGTCCCACGGCTTCGCCAGATAGTGGTCGAGCGCGGCTCGGTTGATCGCCCTGATCGTGTCGCCGTGGCCCGCCTGGCCGGTGAGCAGGATCTTGCGCAGATGGGGAAATCGGGTGTCGGCGTGGAGCTCGACCAGCAGGTCCACACCGGTGCGGCCGGGGAGTCGATGATCGGCCACGACGAGGCCGAGGTGGTCCCCGGCGGCGATCAGTTCCTCGATCGCCGCCTCGGCGTCGTCGACCGACTCCGCCTCGTCGACGCGGATGGCGGCACCGAGATCCGCGAGGTCGCGCACCACTGCGCTGCGAACTTCGGCTTCGTCCTCGACGACGAGGACCACGAGGTCAGACATCGGCCTCCTCCAGAGCTGGTTCGCTGAACCCGGGTCGTTCCGGGCTCGCATCGACATCGGTGGCGCTTTCGATCGGGAGCTCCACGCGGAACACGGTTCGGTCGCCGCGACGTTCGACCCCGATCGTGCCGTCGTGGTCGCCGACGATCTGACGGGCGATCGACAAGCCCAGTCCGAGACCGAACGAAACGCGGCCTTGTTTGGTCGTGAAGCGTGGCTCGAAGATCCGCTCGAGGAGATCGGCCGGGATGCCGGGGCCGTCGTCCTCGACCTCGACGACGACGCGACCTGGGGCTGCATCGGTGCGGAGAACGAGCGTGCCCGAGGCCGACCCGTCGCCCGTCGCAGCCTCGAGTGCGTTGGTGATCAGGTTGGTCCACACGTGCTGCAGCGCGCCGGGGCGTCCGACGATCGGTGGGAGCTCGGCCCGCTGCTCGCGCTCGACCGAGATCTCGCCGATGCGGTGGGCCACGAGGCGCAGCGCACTGTCGATGGTCCGCTCGACGTCGACGTCGTTCACGAGCGTGCCGCGCCCGTCGTCGCCGCGGGCGTACGACCGCAGGCTGTCGACGAGGCTCTGCACGCGGTGCGCAGCTCGCTCGGCGTCGCGCAGGGTCGTGCCGAGCCGGCGTGCGGTGGTGAGTCGCTCGAGCTCGTCAGGGGTACGTGCGGCTAGCTCGGTGGCCGACGCGAGGTCGTCTGCGCCAGCGCCGATCAATCGCTCGGCGAGGCGGGCGTCGAAGTGACGGGCGATCTCACGGCGCAGCGCCCGGCGTTCACTCGTCGACGGCTCGGTCGACGTGCTCGCTGCCGCGGCGTGGACCACCTCGGCGTCGTCGGGTGCGAGCAGGTCCGAGGTGTCGCGACCGATGTGGTCGATCGCTCGTTGCAGTGCTGCGGCCGGATTGTTCAGCTCGTGCGCCATACCGGCGCTGAGTTCGCCGAGCGTGGTGAACCGAGCGTTGGCCACGAGTTGCGCCCGCGCTTCGGACAGCGCGGCGAGGCTTCGGTCGAGCTCGGCCTGCAGTTCGTCGGATCGCCGGAGGCGCCGGGCGAGTGAGGCGATGAGCACGCGGTTGAGCAGGCTGCCGACCGTCGGGTCCACGTCGACGGCCCGAGCGAGTTGCTCGAGCGTGACCGGGATGGCGAGAACGTCGGTGACCGACGTGCACGTGAGCAGCGCTCGACGACGACTGGCGAGTGAGAGCAGGCCGATGATCGCCCCGGTCGAACGCTCATGCAGGATCACCTCGCCGTCGTCGGTGGTCGAGGTCAGCCGGACCACGCCGCTGAGAACGACGTAGATGCCGCCGACGTCGTCGCCCGACTCGATCATCGTGGTCCCCGGGCTGATGCGGATCCGCGGCGGATGCCCGAGCGCTCGGTCGAGTGCGGCGACCAGCTCGCTCTCCACCTCGTCGTCGTGTGAGTCGTCGAGCAGCGGATGCGTCCGCTGCTCGATCCGGTCGGGCGCAGCCCGCCGTTGAGCCACGCGCTGCTCCGCGCGCTCTCGGTCGTGCTGGTCGAGCAGATGGTCGAAGCGATCGAGCAATTCGGGTGCGTGCTCGACGAGATGGGTGGCGAGTTGGGCCTCGAGCATCTCGCGAAGTCCCGTCGTGCTCCAGGGCGCCGTGACCATGCCGTGCAACGCACCCGACCGGAGCGCTCGGTCGACCCCGTGCAGCGACGTCGACTTCGTGACCACGACCGTGCGGGTGGCCGGCAGCGCACCGTCGTCGTGGAGGCGCACCAGCGCATCGGCGCCGCCCTCGGGGTGCAGGTCGAAGTCGAGGAATGCGACCGGCACGACACCGCCCTCGCTCATCACCCCGCGGCCCAAGGCAGCAGCGTCGGCAGCGGACGCCGCGGAGCCGACGGTCGCTGCACCGCCGACGAGTTCGAGCAGGTCGCGCTGCAGCCGGTCCCGTGTCTCGGCCACCGGGCTCACGACCAGCAGGACGATCTCGCGCTGCGTGTCCATCAGAGCAGCCCGACCCATCGCCAGAACGGCGGCGCGATCACGAGCACCAAGACGAGCCCGATCGCACCGACGATGCCGCCGACGATCGCGAGGTCCTTGGTGGCGACGTTGCCCGACGCATATGCAACGGCGTTCGGTGGTGTGCTGACGGGCAGTGCCATCGCCAGCGAGCATGCCAGCGCGATCACGATGCCCGCCAGGATCGGATCGAGGTCGACC
>JBCBDK010000046.1:0-6641 GCA_038529675.1 Actinomycetota bacterium | reverse complement strand
CGGCCGAGGTCGAGAGTCCGACGCCGATCGGTACGACGAGGTTCGCCGTGGCCGAGTTGGAGATCACGGTGCTCAGGCCGAGTCCGAGCACGGCGAGCCCGACGAGGATGCCGAGCGAGGGCAGCGAGCCCCAGTCGAGCAGCCCGACGAACCACGCATCGAGCCCCGACGATGCGACACCGTTGCCGAGCGCGATGCCGCCGCCGACCAACCACAGCACGTGCCAGTCGAGCCGACGCAGATCGTCGACGCCGACGACCTTGGTGCTCAGGAGCACGACGACCGGGGTGAATCCGACGACCGCCGAGGGGACTCCGTGGAGCGGTTCGGTCACCCAGCCGAGCACGGTGAGTCCGAACACGGCGGCGACGATCGTTGCGTCGCGCGAGCGCTGGACGCTGCCCCCGATGTCGAGCTCGATGCTGTCGGTGGCGCCGGGATACCGCCGGGTGATGACGAACCAGCTCACGATGAGCGTGACTGCGGCGACGGGGACCGCGAACAGCATCCAGCGGACGAAGTCGATGTCGATTCCCTCGTCGGCGAGTCGGCCGAGCGCGATCGCATTCGGCGGCGTGCCGACCGGCGTGCCGATCCCGCCGACGTTCGCGGCGATCGGGACGCACAGGACCAGGCCGACACGCATTGGATCGGCCCGATCGAGGCGTGCCGCAAGCGGCAGAACGACGGCGAGCATCGCAGCGGTCGTCGCCGTGTTCGACATGAACATCGACAACACCGCGGTGATGCCCATCAGCCCACCGACGAGCGCACCGGTCGACGTCGTGAACGATGAGAGCAGGAACCCGGCGAGCGCTCGGTCGAGCTGATGGTTCGCAGCCGCCTGGGCGAGCACGAACCCACCGAGGAAGAGGATGAGCACCGGGTGGGCGAGTGTTGCGTAGATCGTCGCGTAGGGCGGGGCCTCGAAGCCGTCGGACGTGTCGACGATCGCCTGGTCGGAGATCAGGAGGATCTCGGCGAGGATCACCGAGATCGACGTCGCCGCCAAGGGGATCGCCTCGCTGACCCAGAGCACGACCGCGGCACCGAAGATGGCGAGCATGCGGCTCGCCTCGGAGCTGAGGTCACCCGTCTCGCCGATCGCCAGGACGGTCACGAACCAAGCGAGCGCAAGTGCGAGCCCGATCCGGTCGCGGCGCAGGAGCGGGTGCGGCTTCCGGTCTCGATCGTGCTGTTCGGATCCTGCGCGTTCGAGCACCCGAGCCACGCCTCGACCGTACCCAGTGCGTGCTCCCGGCGACAGCGACATCGGCCCATTCGTGACCAAGGTCCCGCCGTGGCGGTCAGGGTCTCTACGATCGGCGCCGTGACCGATCAACTCCTCGACGTGCTCGATCGGACCGGCGTCGACTACGAACTCTTCCCGTGCGACCCCGATCTCGCCGACACAGCGCAGTTCTGCGAGGCGTACGGGTTCGCGATGGAGCAGTCGGCGAACACGATTCTCGTCGTCGGCAAGGTGGAGCCTCCGGTGCATGCGGCGTGTGTGGTGCTCGCCCACACCCGGCTCGACGTGAATCGCACGGTTCGCAAGCGGCTCGGCGTGAAGAAGGCGTCGTTCGCGCCGGGCGATCAGACGATGGCGATCACCGGCATGCAGATCGGTGGCGTGACACCGTTCGGTCTGCCCGACACACTGCCGCTCTGGATCGATGCCCGGGTGATGGCGTGCGAACGCATCGTGCTCGGTGGTGGGAGCAGGGACCGCAAGGTGTTGGCCTCGCCCGAGATCCTCACGGCGATCGGCGGCGAGGTGGTCGACGAGTTGGCTCGGTCGCCCGAGCCGCAGGCCACGGCGTGAGCCAGGCGATCCCGGTCCTCCGGGTGGCCGATGCGGCGGCGTCGGTCGAGTGGTACCGACGGCTCAGGTTCGAGCAGGAGTTCGAGCATCGCTTCGAGCCGCATCTGCCTGCCTATGTCGGCATCGTCCGCGACGATGCGGCGATCCACCTGTCCGAGCACGCCGGCGATGCGCCGGGGCCCGGGCTCGTGTATCTCTGGGTCGACGCCGTTGATTCGATCGCCGCCGACTTCGGCGTGACGGTCGACGAGATGCCATGGGCCCGCGACGTCGAGCTCACCGACCCCGACGGCAACCGCATCCGCGTCGCCGAACGGCGATGACACTCCTGCCCGACGAGCGTCGCGATCGCGACGGCTCGGTCTGCGTCGGTCGCTTCGTTCAAACGGCCAGCTCTTCGTTCTCGTGAGGTTCTGGGGTGGCATACGCGCCACAACCTCACGAGAACGGACAGGTGCGCGGCGTACGACGCGCCAATCGATCGGGGACTCGGGGCTCGATCGGCGCTAGCCTGCATCACGTGATGCCGCAGTCGCAGCGATTTCCGTACCCCGGCTGACCGCCGGGGATTCGATCGCTCCTGTGTCGTGTCCACACGTCAGTCCGGGGTCCACGCCTGAACGCTCCGCCATCGATCCTCTCGAAAGGGACTCCCCGTGATCAACCACATCGCTGCGGCACGCGACGCCGCAGTCACCGACATCGCCGCGGCCGGCGATCTCGACGCACTGGCAACGCTCACCACCCGCTACGCCGGCAAGAAGGGTGAACTCGCCTCGCTGAAGAAGCAGCTCGGCTCGCTCGACTCGATCGAGGCGAAGAGGGAGGCGGGCGCCGCGATCAACGATGCCATCGCCGCAGTCGACGCCGCGCTCGACGATCGCCGCACTGCGCTCCAGGCTGAGGCGCTCGCCGCTCGCGTCGAGAACGAGCGACTCGACCTCACCGAATTCGTCGGCAGACCGACCCGGGGTCGCAAGCACCTCGTCACCCAGGCGTGGGAGCGGCTCGAGGACGTGTTCATCGGGCTCGGCTTCCGAATCGCCGAAGGCCCCGAGGTCGAAACCGACTGGCACAACTTCGAGGCCCTCAACATGGGCGAGGGCCACCCCGCACGCGGCGAGTTCGACACGCTGTTCGTCGACCACGTGGGCGCCGGCGGTCGGCCCGGGTCGACGCTCCTGCGTACGCACACGTCGCCGGTGCAGATTCGCACGATGCTCGACGAGGAGCCGCCGATCCGCATCGTCGCTCCTGGCCGGGTGTTCCGGCGCGACACCCCCGACGCCACGCACATGCCGGTGTTCCACCAGATCGAGGGACTGGTGATCGATCGCGACATCTCGATGGCCGATCTCGCCGGCACGATCGACGCGTTCACCAAGACCTTCTTCGGTGAAGGCTGGTCGTCACGACTGCGGCCGTCGTACTTCCCGTTCACCGAGCCGTCCGCCGAGTTCGACATCCAGCGACCCGACGGCTCGTGGATCGAGCTCGGCGGCTGCGGCATGGTGCATCCCAACGTCCTCACCGCCGGCGGGATCGACCCCGACGAGTGGAGCGGCTTCGCGTTCGGCTTCGGCATCGACCGGATGGCACTGATGCGCCACGGCGTGAAAGACCTCCGCGATATGTATGCAGACGACCTCCGCTTCATCGACCAATTCTGATCGTCGGTCCGAGATGCCCGATCGCTGTGTTGCCGTCGTCGGTCGTTGCCCGAAGGCAACTTCCTTCTCGGCGCCTTGCGCTCGAGCCCCTCGATCCCGACTCACAATGAAGATCTCCCCGTCGGTGCAGCGCACAGCGCCGAACGGCTCCACCCGTGCGATGGTCTCATGAAAATTCTCTTGTCGTGGCTCAACGAGTACGGGGACTTCGGTGACCCGACCGACCCCGAGGCGGTACAGCGCGTCGCCGACGAACTGACCGCGCTCGGCCTCGAGGTCGACTCGATCGACGCCGTCGGCGACACGGTCGACGGTGTCGTGACCGCGAAGATCTTGCGGCTCGAACAGCACCCCGACGCAGCAAAGGTCCAGCGCGCCTGGGTCGACGCCGGCGATGGCGCGGAACGCCACGTGTGGTGCGGTGCGACCAACATCGCCGCAGGGCAGGTTGTCCCGCTGGCAACACTCGGCACGACCATGCCCAACGGCATGACCATCGAGCGCCGCGGCATTCTCGGCATCGACTCGGAGGGAATGCTCTGCTCGGACACCGAGCTCGGCCTCGGCGACGACCACTCAGGCATCCGCATCCTCCCGGAGGGCACCGAACTCGGTGTGCCCTACGGCGAGGCCCTCGGGATCCGCCCCGATGTGCTGATCGACGCCGACGTCACCCGCAACCGACCGGACTGCTGGGGCTATGTGGGCATCGCCCGCGACCTGGCGGCGAAGATGGGCGTCGAGTTCCGGCCGCCCACTCCCGAATTGAACATCACCGGCGAGCGGCGGTCGGCACCGGTCGAACTCGTCGACGGCGACCGGTGCAGCCGGTTCACGTCGACCGTCATCTCCGGCATTCGCGTGGGGCCCGGGGCCGAGTGGATGCAACGGCGGCTCGCCTCGGCCGGGATGCGCCCGATCAGCAACGTGGTCGACGTCAGCAACTACGTGATGCTGGAACTCAACCAACCGAACCACGCCTACGACCTCGACACGCTCGGCGGCGGTGGGTTCCGCATTCGGCTCGCGAACGACGGCGAACACCTCGTGACGCTCGACGGCGAGAACCGAACGTTCTCCTCGGAGGATCTGCTGATCTGCGATGCCAACGACGTGCCGATCGGCCTCGGTGGCGTGATGGGTGGCCTCGACTCCGAGATCTCCGACGCCACCACGACGGTCGCGCTCGAGATGGCGTGGTTCGATCTCGTTCCGATCGGTCAGACGGTGACGAGGACCGGGCTGCGCTCGGAAGCGTCGCAGCGGTTCGAGCGCGGGGTGGATCCGTATGGGATGCCCACCGCCATCGCCCGTTTCGTCGAGCTGCTCGCCGAGACCTGCCCGGACCTGACCGTGCACGACGGCCTCGTCGACGCCCGGAGTGAGCAGCACCCACCCGAGCGACGCGAGACCGAGGTCCGCATCGCCAACGTCAACCGCATCCTCGGCACCGAGTTGGCCGCTGACGACCTCGCAGCGCTGCTCGATCCGATCGGCTACACCGTGTCGGGCTCCGGCGACGTCCGGACGGTCGCGCTGCCGACCTGGCGGCTCGACTCGACCGGTGAATACGACGTGATCGAGGAGGTCGGCCGCCACTACGGCTACGACCGGCTCGGCTCGAACGTGCCGGTCTCCAACGACCACGGCGGGCTCACAGCGCGCCAACAGCGGCGGCGTCTCCTGCGCGAGGTACTGCTCGGGCTCGGGATCTCCGAGGCGATGCCCAACCCGTTCCTCGCACCCGGCACACTCGCCCAGGCGGGTCTCCCCGCCGAGTCGATCCGCATCACGAACCCGTTGGTAGCGGAGGAGAGTGTGCTGCGGACGTCGTTGCGCCCCGGCCTGATTCGTGCGATCGCATTCAACGAGTCGCACCGGCGACCAGGTGCAGCGCTGTTCGAGATCGGACGGGTGTACCCGCCCGGCGACGGCGACCTGCCCGACGAGTACGAGGCGCTGACCGTCGTACTGGCGGGGGAGGAGGCACCCGCCGCGTTGGCCGTGTGGCGCGAGCTCATCTCCGTGCTCGGTGGTGGCGCACGCATCAATCAAGGCCAGGTTCCCGCCGGGTTGCATCCGACTCGATCGGCCACGTTGCAGGCCGGCAAAGACCCGCTCGGCGCGGTCGGGGAGATCGCACCCGACGTGCTCGCAGCGTTCGACGTGTCCGAACGAGTGGCGATCCTCGAGATCGACCTCGACCAGTTCCTCGCCCGCGAGCCGAAGCCGGCGCAGTGGAAGCCGGTGAGCCGACACCCGTCGAGCGACCTCGACCTCGCGTTCGTGCTCGCCGACGACGTGCCCGCCGAGAAGCTCGAGAAGGCGATTCGCCAAGGGGCGGGCAAGCTGCTCGTCGACCTCGACCTGTTCGACGTCTATCGAGGCGACGGCGTCGCGTCGGGCTCGCGATCGCTCGCGTACCGACTTCGGCTCCAGGCCGGCGACCGTTCGCTGACCGACGCCGACGTGGCCGATGCTCGGCGTGGGGTCGAGGCGGTCGCGGTCAAGCTCGGCGCCGAACTGCGGGGCTGAGGTCGGGGGCACAACGATGACCGCACCGGGGGAGACCGACCTTGCGGCGATGCTCGCCTCGCTCGACGTTCTACGACGCCCCGGGGTGTTCACGTTCGTCGAGATCCCGGGCACGCCGACGTCGGAGCTGGTCGAGCTCGCGCATGCGATGGTCGTCGAGGACGAAGGCACGACGCTCGTGCTCCGGGCCGAGGACGCCGCCGCCGCACGCCTCGGCGGCGACATCGACATGGCGTGGCTGTCGTTGACGGTCCACTCGAGCCTCGAGGCAGTGGGGCTGACTGCGGCGTTCAGTCGAGTGCTCGGCGACGCCGGGATCTCGTGCAACGTGCTCGCCGGCTATCGCCACGACCACCTGCTCGTACCTGCGGACCGCGCCGAGGACGCGATCGACGCGCTCGTGTCGCTGCGCTCAACCGGGTAGGGCCGGCAGTCGCGTACCCGAGACGCTTGGCGACCGCGTCCAGGGCCTCGTTGTGGCAGGGAACCCGTGCCGAACGCGTCCCGCGTTCATGAGGTCTCGATCTGTGGTACTGTGAGCGTCGTGCTTTGAGGGGAGCGCACTCGAACGTCGGTGACCGGCACTGCGCCGTCCAAGCGTTCTCCTGCTC
>JBCBDK010000045.1:0-12866 GCA_038529675.1 Actinomycetota bacterium | reverse complement strand
TCGACCTCGGCGCCCCACTCCTCGTTCGGCTCGATCGTCACGTGATCACCGAGCTGTCGGCCACCACGCCACGGGTCGCGGCTCGGACGGCGGCAGCCGCCGCAGCGCGCGTGTCGCCATACGGGCAGACGGTGGCGAGCTGGCGGAGGAGATCGACGAGCTGCTTCGTCGTGCGGACGAAGTCGCCGCCCGTGAGGTCCTCCTCGTCGACGATGTCGGCGAACCCTTCGCCCGCCACCCAGGCGTACGCCACGGCGGCGAAGGTCGGGTCGGGGCCACGGTGGATCGCCAGCTCACGCCGACGCTCCTCGAGCTGCAGCGACTCGCTCAGCGCGGCCAGCCGAACCCAGCGTTCACGGACGTGAGGCCCGGAGAACCAGGGCGCCGGCGGCGGCTCCGGGCTTCGGTGCTCGTACACGACACACGACACGACCGCCGCCAGATCCGCGGGTTCGAGCCCGTCGAAGACGCCGTCGCGAATCGCCTCGGCGACGAGCAGATCGCTCTCGTGGAAGATCCGGGCGAGCATCTCGCCGTCGTCGGTCACCGTCCAGGTGTCGAGGTCGAGAAACCCCCGCCCGTCGAGCACACCCAGCACACGATCGAACTCGGCGCTGAGCGACTGGTGCTTGCCGGTGACGCGCCGCTCGAGCTCTGCGACCTCGCGACCGACTCGCTCGGCGCGGCCGGCGAGATCGATTCGCCGCTTGAGCTCCGGATCGTCCGCGACCGGGTGGTCGAGCACCTCCCGACGGTTGCGTTCGCGGCGACGAGCACGGTTCGACGGCTGATCCTGGTCGATGCGGGCGGTGCGCAGCCGCCGAGCGATCTCCTGGCGGTCACGCTTCTGGTTCGGTGAGAAGTGTGCGGTCATCTTGACGTGACCGACCGCAGTCGGTGGCTCGTCGAGATCATCGGCGGTCACGCTGATCAGGTCCGCGCCACGGGTGACGAGCGACAGCTTCACGCCGGCCTTGCGATGCGCCGACGCGACGACGACCATCGGACCCTTGTGCTTGCCCTTGGCCACTCTGATGATCGTGCCGGGTCGCAACGTGGCCATGGCGCCGCGCATCTGCCCGGCCGACGCGTCACGGTTGGCGTCGCGTCGGTTCCGTTCGGCCTGTCGGAGGCGCCGGTACTCGAACACGTCGCCATAGGGGCTCGTGGCGTCCTCGACGAGACCGGCGTGCTGCTGGCGTTTCCGTTCGAGGCGGGCTTCGAGTCGGACGACGTCGCGGTCGGCCTGGAACTGGGCGAACGACAGGCTCAGGAGTCGCCGGGCGTCGTCGCGGTCGTGGGTGCGCACGAGGTTCGCGGTCATGTTGTACGTCGGCCGGAACGCAGACCGGAGATGGTACGACGAGCTGGCGGCGAGCTGTGCGACATCGTCGAATCGCATCCACGGTGACCACAGCACCACGGCGTCGCCGACCTCGTCGAGACCCCGCCGGCCGGCCCGGCCGGTCAGCTGCGTGTACTCACCAGGTGTCAGCTGCTCGTGGTGATCGCCGGTGAACTTGGTGAGCTTCTCGATCACGACCGAGCGTGCGGGCATGTTGATCCCGACCGCCAGTGTCTCGGTGGCGAACACGACCTTGACCAGCCCGGCGACGAAGCACTGCTCGACGACTTCCTTCATCGCCGGGACCATCCCTGCGTGGTGCGCCGCGATGCCGGCCATCAGCTGCTCGACGAATCGATCGATCCCGAGCGCCTCGAGATCGGCAGCAGCGATCCCCTGTAGCCGGTCGTCGATGATGTCCCGGATGGCGTCCTGCTCGGCGGGACTCGTCAGCCGGATGCCGGCGTCGAGGCACGACGAGGCCGCCTCGTCGCACTGCGCCCGACTGAAGATGAACACGATCGCAGGCAACAGACGGTGGTCGTCGAGCAGCTCGGTGACCTCGACCCGGCTCGGGGTCGCGAGCTTGCGGTGGCCGATCGCCGCAGCGTTGCGATCCCGACCGCGGGCACCGCTGCGGCCACCCGGTCCGCGTCGGATGCGGGACTGATCCAGTTTGATCGCGTCGCGGTTCAACCCACCACCGACGAATATCGGCAAGAGGTGCATTCGGTCGTGGGTGCGGTCGGCGACGAGATAGCGATTCTCGAGCGCGACCGGGCGTTTTCGTTCGACGATCGAGGTGGTCGGCCCCCGAACGGTCTCGATCCACTCGGCCAACTCCGAGACGTTGCTGACCGTCGCCGAGAGGCAGACGAGCTGCACGTGCCGAGGGAGGTGGATGATGATCTCCTCCCACACCGGCCCCCGGTAGGCGTCCTGCAGGAAGTGGACCTCGTCGACCACGACGGTGGCCAGTGCGTCCAGGTCGCGCCCTGCGTAGACCATGTTGCGGAGGACCTCGGTGGTCATGACGACGACGTCGGCATCGCCGTTCACCGACGTGTCACCGGTGAGCAACCCGACCGGGTCCCCGCCATGACGGACGACGAGATCGCGATACTTCTGATTCGACAGCGCCTTGATCGGTGCGGTGTAGAACGCTCGCCGACCATCGGCCAGCGCTGCACCGATCGCGTACTCGGCGACCACCGTCTTGCCGCTGCCCGTCGGCGCGGCGACGACGACGTGGCGCCCGTCGTCGAACGCGTCGAACGCATCGACTTGGAACGGGTCGGGTGTGAACGAGTAGTCGGCGAGCAGCGCCGCCCGGTCGCTGCGCACGATCAGGCCTGGGCGCGCGTCCGGCCGAGTGCCCAGCCGATGACGACGGCCACGAAGTACAGCGCGATCATCGGCCCGGCGAGCAGCATCAGGGAGACGGGGTCACCCGACGGCGTGATCACCGCAGCGAGGCAGAAGATGCCGACGATCGCATATCGCCAGCCACCGACGAGCCGGCGCGGCGTGACCACGCCCACCAGCTGGAGGAAGACGAGCAACACGGGCAGGAGGAAGCCGATACCGAACGCGAACATCATCAGCCCGACGAGGCTGACGTAGCTGCTGACCGAGAAGACGGGATTGACACCATCGCCGGCCCACGAGATGAGGAACTCGAGTGCCCGTCCGACGGCGAAGTAGGCGAGCGTCGCGCCGGCGGCGAAGAGGACGACCGACGATAGGACGAACGGGATCGCGTACTTCTTCTCCTTCGCCTCTAAGGCGGGCACGACGAAGCGCCAGATCTGCCACAGGATGACCGGCAGCGCGAAGATGATCCCGCCGTACATGCCGACGCGGACGCGGGTCGAGAATCCCTCCGTTGCGTTGAGTGCGTTCAGCAATTCGTCTTCCGGCGGGCAGAACTCCTCCCGCTTTCGAAGGCAGAGGTCGACGTAGGGCTCGCGCAGGAACTCGAGCACCGGTTCATAGAACGCGATGATGAGCACCATCCCGATCGCCACCGCGAGCCCCGCTCGGATGATCCGGGTGCGGAGTTCGGAGAGGTGCTCGGTGAGGGTCATCGTGGCCTGATCGGTCACGGTGACGCCTCCGTGTCGCCCGGTGCCGACGCGGGCAGGGCACCTGACTCGCTCGGGGGTGCGAGTCGTGCCGGTGGCGGCCCGAGCGCGCCGGACCCGGCGAACGGTGCGGGCGGCGGCGGCATGACCATGCGCTCGGCACGATCGTCGCCCCCGCCGTTCGTCGTCGCCGCCGCCGGATCGTCATTCGGGCCGTCCTGCGCCGTTCCCGCCACCGGAGGTTCGAGTGGGCGCCAGACCGTCGCCGGATTCGGGCCCTGCCCGATCGGTGCCGGCGCGGACTCGTCGTCGTGGTCGATCGCGGCCTCGTTGCCGGTGTCGTCGGGCGGGGCGTCGAGGCGCTTGGCGCGGGCCTTCGCCGCCGACTCGTCGAGCGCCTCCGACGCCTCGAGCTCGGCCTCGAGCCCCTCCATGTCGACCTGATCCTTGATCAGATCTGCGGTCTCGCGCACCTCGCGCAGCGGCTCGTCGAACGCCGACTTCACCTCGTCCTGGAAGCTCGTGCCCATCTTGCGGAGCTCTGCGTAGGTCTTGGTGAAGCGTCGGATCGCACCGGGCAGCTTCTCCGGGCCCAGTACCACCAGGGCCAGCAGCAAGATGAAGATGATCTCACTGCCCTGCAGATTGAACACACCGGTGAGTCTACGGCGGTGCCATCATCGTCCCAGATGCAGCAACGTCTTCCCTCGCTGATGGATCCACCGATCGCGTTCGCCCACCGCGGCGCGCGTGCTCACGCGCCCGAGAACACGATCGAGGCGTTCGAGCTGGCGTTGAAGCTCGGAGCGACCGGCCTCGAGTCCGACGTCTGGGTCACCGCCGACGGCATCCCGGTGCTCGACCACGACGGCGTCGTCCAGCGCGGCCTCCGACGCCGCCGGGTCGCGGACGTCGATCGCGACGCGCTTCCCGACCACATCCCGTCGCTCGCCGAACTGATCGACGCCGTGGGCACCTCGATCCCGCTCTCGCTCGACGTGTGCGACCCCGACGCCTACGAGCCGATCGCCACCGTCATCGAGGCGGCCGGGGGCGAGCTCGCCGCTCGGACCTGGCTCTGCGACGACGATCTCGACCGGCTCGTCGATCGACGAGAACGCCTCGGCGCGTTCCGGCTGGTCCACTCCGCTCGCCTGTCGAAACTGTCGAGCGGGCCGGAACTGCACGCCCATCGCCTCCAGACCGAGGGCATCGACGCGATGAACATGCACCGCACCGACTGGAACGGCGGGCTCGTCGTCCTCTTCCACCGCTTCGGGCGACTTGCGTTCTGCTGGGATCTCCAGTTCGACCACCAGCTCGAGCCGGCCATCCGGATGGGGCTGGATGCGGTGTACAGCGACCACGTCGACACGATGACCGACGTGATGTCCCGAGAAGTCGGCCCGATCGTCTGACGCTCCAGGGTCAGCGGTCGTGGACGAGGTCGGGCCGCCGGGTCAGAGCCAACGCCACGAGGAACTCGGCCAGAACACCACGAACGCCCGACCGACGAGGTCGTCGAACGCGATCGGGCCGAGGTTGCGGCTGTCCTGCGAGCCGCTGCGATTGTCACCCATGACGAACACGTGGTCCTCGGGAACCGACACCGGCCCGAAGTCGCCGCCGCACGTCGATGAGATCACGCCCTCGTCGAGATAGGGCTCAGTGAGGACCCGCGACTGGGTCGCGCCGACCTCGGTGATGCTGACCTCACAGTTGCTCATCTCGATGGTCTCGCCCGGCAGTGCAATGACCCGCTTGATGAGATCGCGCTCGCTCGCGCCACTGATCTGGTGCAGCACGACGACGTCGCCGCGACGCGGATCGTGGAGCCGGTACGACAGCTTGTTCACGAAGACGCGATCGCCGGTCGCGAGCGTCGAGTCCATCGACGAGCCTTCGACGACGAAGTGTGCGAGGACGAAACCGCGGACGAGAAAGGCGACGGTGAGGGCCACCGCCACGACGACCAACCAGTCGAAGAAGGCCCGTGCGCCGCCGTCCTCTGGCTCGGGCGCGAACTCCTCGACGTCGTCCGTCGGCGCCGCGTCATCCATCGGCGCCGACGCCGCCACGGACGCGGCGGCCGCCGTCGCCGTCGACGATCGCGGTGTCCCGGGCGCCGGCGACGGGGTCTGGTGGTCGGTGGTCACGAAGGATCAACGGTACCCGCATCGCTCCAAGCCGCGGCGGCAGCATCGCCGAGCGTCGCCGACGGTCAGAGTGTCTCGATGAGGCGCTCGACACGTTCGTCACGCGATTTGAACGGGTCCTTGCACAGGACGGTTCGCTGTGCCTGGTCGTTGAGCTTGAGATGCACCCAGTCGACCGTGTAGTCGCGGCGACGCTCCTTCGCACGCTTGACGAACTCGCCGCGCAGCCGGGCCCGCGTGGTCTGCGGCGGCGTCTCGATCGCCGTCGAGATGTCGTCGTCGCTGCACATCCGCTCGACCAGGCCCTTGTCCTGGAGTTTGTAGAAGGGACTCCGGCTGCGGGTGACGTCGTGGTACTGCAGGTCGAGGAGCTGCACGCGTGCGTCGCCGAGGTCGAGGTCGTGGCGTTGGCGGAACCGCTCGAGCAGTCGGTACTTGATGACCCAGTCGACTTCGCGGTCGAGCTGCATCGGGTCGTTCTCGAGTGTGGTGACGCAGTGCTCCCACATCTCGAGCGCCTTCTGCTCCATCGGTGGGAACCCCTGTGAGTCGGCGTACCGCAAGGCTCGATCGAGGTACTCCCGCTGGATGTCGAGCGCACTCACCTCCCGACCGTTGGCCAGGCGAACGGTCCGTCGGCAGGTGAGATCGTGGCTGATCTCGCGAATGGCCCGGATCGGATTCTCGAGCGTCATGTCGCGCAGCACGACGCCGGGGTCCTCCATCATGCGGAGCATGCAGGCGGTCGCACCGACCTTCACGAACGCCGTGTATTCGCTCATGTTCGAGTCGCCGACGATGACGTGAAGTCGGCGATACCGCTCAGCGTCGGCGTGGGGCTCGTCACGGGTGTTGATGATCGGCCGGCTCCGAGTGGTGGCAGAGGAGACCCCCTCCCAGATGTGCTCGGCCCGCTGGGCGATCGAGTACGTGGCGCCTCGTGCGGTGAGGAGCACCTTGCCGGCGCCGGTGTAGATCTGCCGGCTCACCAGAAACGGGATCAGGACCTCGGCGTAGGTGCCGAGATCGTCATCCCGGTGGGTCAGATAGTTCTCGTGGCACCCGTACGAGTTGCCGGCCGAATCGGTGTTGTTCTTGAAGAGGTAGATCGTGCCGCGGATCGATTCTTCAGCGAGCCGTTGCTCGGCGGACTCCACGAGTTCTTCGAGAATCTGCTCGCCGGCCTTGTCGTGGACGACGACGTCGTAGATCGAGTCGCACTCCGGCGTCGCGTATTCGGGGTGAGACCCGACGTCGAGGTAGAGCCGTGCACCGTTCTGGAGGAACACGTTGGAACTCCTCCCCCACGACACGACCCTGCGGAACAGGTAGCGGGCCACTTCGTCTGGGCTGAGACGGCGTTGACCCCGCAGCGTGCACGTGACGCCGTACTCGTTCTCGAGCCCGAAGATCCGGCGGTCCATGTTCGGCAACCTAACGGCCGCCATCGCTGCTGTCGCCGCCAGGCGGCCCGGATGAACCGAGTTGACGTGTGAGGTACTGTCACCGACGGGTGCCGCTTCCGGCGGAGGCGGCACTCGCGAGAGCAACAACGTCGGTCGGTGCGGGGACTGGCTTCACGGGAGGGAACACCATGCACCGAGTACTACGCGTCGGCATCGCGGCGATCGTTTCGATCTCCGCCGTGGTCGGCATCGTCGGGACCACATCGTCGGTGGGCGCCTATGTCGACGGCGAGAGCTTCTCCGGCGAGGACGTCGACGTCACACTTCGTTGGCGACCGTGCTTCGGCGAGTTCGGACCAGGCTTCGAGTGCGCTACCGCACGGGTGCCACTCGACTACGACCGGCTCGACGGCGGGAAGATTCCCGTCGATCTCGTGCGGCTCCCGGCCTCGGGCGACCCCGAGCTCCGAGAGGGCTCGCTGTTCCTGAACCCGGGCGGTCCCGGTGGCTCCGGCATCGACTTCGTCCTCGGAGCAGGCCCGTTCCTCTTCACCGACGAGGTACGGGCCACCTACGACCTCGTCGGCTTCGACCCTCGCGGCATCATCCGCTCGAACCCGCTGCTCTGCTTCGGCACGTTGAACGCGGCATTCTCGGCGTTCGCGCCGTTCGCGTTCCCGACCACGCCGGACGAAGAGGACATACTGCGCGGAGCGAACAACTTCCTGCAGACGCAGTGCGACAACCGCGGCGGGATCATCCAGAACAAGATGTCGTCGGCCAACGTCGCCCGCGACCTCGAGGTGCTTCGCGCCGCGGTCGGTGACGAACAACTGAACTTCGCCGGCTACTCGTACGGCAGTGTCCTCGGCCAGGTCTACGCAGGGCTGTTCCCCGACAACGTCGGCCACGTCATCATCGACGGTGTGATCGACATCCAGGACTGGGTGGGTGACCCCGGGGTGCTCGCACGCGACACGACGGTGCTCAACCAGCGCATCCGCAGCGACATCGGCGCCGAGGACAGCCTCGAAGAGTTCTTCCGCCAATGTGACGCCGCCGGTCCACCCGACTGTCTGATCGCTCCCGACGCCGAGGTTCGCGGGCGTGCCGTGTTGGACGACCTCCAGCAGAACGGACCGGTGTTCGTCACCGATCCGTTCTCCGGTGAGACCTTCCCGGTCAGCTACGAGTTCTTCGTCGGCAACGTGCTCGGCGCCTTGTACGCCACCGACGCGTGGGGTTTCATCGGCTTCATCTTCGCCGACGTTGAAGCGGCACTCGCCGCTGCCGGCCGGACCGCCAGTCCTGTGCTCGGCACGCGACTCGAGCAACTCGAGACGATGGTCCCGGTTCGTCGACCGAACCCGAAGTACCCGAACTTCGTCGAGGGCTTCCCGGGCGTGACGTGCTCCGACACCTCCAACCCGGTGAACTTCGACGCCTGGAGCGACGCCGCCGCCCAGCTGTCCGTCGAGTCCCCGACGTTCGGCTCGATCTGGACCTGGAGCGACTCGGTCTGCAACCGCTGGCCCGGCAAGGACCAGGACCGGTTCGTCGGCCCGTTCGGTCGCGACACCGCCAACCCGGTGCTGGTGTTGAGCACGGTCTACGACCCGGCCACGTCGTACCAGCAGGCGCAGTCGGCGCGCGATCGCCTGCCCGGTTCGGTGCTGGTGACCGTCGACGGCGCCGGCCACACCACGCTGTTCACGTCGACCTGCGTGGACCAGATCCAGGCGGACTTCCTGATCCGCGACATCGTCCCCGCCGACAACACGGTCTGCGCACAGGACATCAACCTGCCGTTCGCACCGATCGAACCGCAGGCGCAGGAGGGCCGTCAGGCGCTGCTCCGACAGGTCGGCCGACCAGGCTGACGAACGCGATGCCCGGGGGTGCGGCGAGCGCGCCGTGCCCCCGGATGTGTCCGGGACAACAGCAAGCCCCGTCGTTCGACCGGTCAGTGCGATGCGTCAGGCGAGCATGGCGCCGACCGCGTCGCCGTCGACACGCCGAAAACAGCGGCGACCGTTGGAGCGAGACAGCTCCGCGACCTCGAGGTCGCTCGGCGGGATCTGTCGATCGTCGCCGGCCAAGGCGGCAACGCCGATTCGCACCACCCCGGCGAGATCGAGCCCGTCGGACCACTGTGCGGCAAGACGTGCGCGGATCGCTTCGGCGTCACCGCCGATCGCAGCGTGGTCGCGCTCGTCGACGACGGTTCCGTCGTAGAGGATGTGGAACATCTGGTCACCGGCATCTTCGAAGCCGACCTCGGCGACGAGAATCTCGACCTCCATCGGCTTCATCTCGTGGGTGAAGATGTTGCCGAGCATCTGGGCGTAGCTGTTGGCGAGGCTCCGCGCATCGACGTCGTCTCGGCTGTACTGGAAGCCCTTCAGATCCGCAGCGCGGACACCGGCGACGCGTAGCTGATCGAACTCGTTGTACCTGCCGACGCCGGCGAATGCGATCCGGTCGTAGATCTCACTGACTTTGCGAAGTGTCTCCGATGCGTTCTCCGCGACGATCGCGATGCCGTCGACGTAGCGAAGCGCGACCAGGGCGCGTCCCCGGGCGATGCCCTTCCGCGCGTAGTCCGCGCGGTCTTTCATCATCTGCTCGGGGGCGACGTAGAACGGCATGCTCATGATGCGTCACCCTCACCGTTGACCGGTGCGAGCCCGGCCACGATCTGCTCGTAGCGGCTCGCGAGGTCGTCGTCGTCGAGCCGGGCCCAACCGCTCGCGTCGATCGTTGCGACGACCGGGAAGATCCCGCGCCGGGCATCGGGGCCGCCGGTGGCGGAATCCGCATCGGCAGCCTCCCAGAGTGAGCGCGCGGCGAGATCGACGGCGTCGTCGCGGGTCATGTCCGACCGGAACCCGACCTTGACGACGGTGCCGGCGTGGAGCGAACCCGATCCGGTTGCGACGTAGTCGCGTTCCTCGTAGCGCCCGCCGGTGGCATCGAAGTCCCACAGGCGACCGACGTCACGACGCAGGTCGAAGCCGGCGAAGATCGGGACGACGATCATGCCCTGCATGGCGGCGGGCAGGTTGCCGCGCACCATCATCGACAGCTGGTTTGCCTTGCCTTCGAGGCTCAGCGCCGCTCCCTCGACCTTCTCGTAGTGCTCGAGCTGCAGTTGGAAGAGGCGGATCATCTCCATCGCCGGGCCGGCAGCGCCGGCGATCGCCACGCCGCTGTGGCGGTCCGCCTGGACCACCTTCTCCATCGAGCGATGAGAGATGAGGTTGCCCGACGTTGCCCGGCGGTCACCGGCCATCACCACGCCACCGTCGTAGCGCAGTGCCACGCAGGTGGTGGCGTGCGGTACACCCAGCGTCGACATGACGTCGCCGCCAGCGTGCGCAAGCGCCTCGACGATCGGCTGGTCGGGCTTGAGACCGACCCGGCGGAGCAGATCGGGGAAGTTGGCGCCGGGATCGTCACCCGGACGAAAGAACGGCATCGACACCGTTCACTCGCCGCCCTTCTGCACGTAGGACTTCACGAAGTCCTCGGCATTGGTCTCGAGGACCTCGTCGATCTCGTCGAGGAGGTCGTCGAGTTCCGCCTTCAACTTGTCGCCGGTCTCGGTGACCGCTTCGGCGGCGTCGCTGGTCTCGTCGGTGCGGTCACTCGTGGTCTTGGACTTCTGGGTTCGTTCTGCCATCGCCGTGTTCCGTGTTCGAGGGGGTCGGTGAGCGGACTCAGGCCCGTTCGGACGAATCGTGTCCGAGTCGTTCGAGCAGGTCCCGAGCACTATCGCTCTGGTCGATCAAGGTAGCAACGTGTGCGGCAGTTCCTCGGAGCGGTTCCATCATCGGCACGCGCCGAAGTGGGTCGCGTCCCACGTCGAACACGAGTGAGTCCCAGTTCGCCGCGACGATGTCGTCGGGGAATCGGTCGAGGCACCGACCGCGGAAGTAGGCGCGCGTGGTCTCGGGCGGGTTGGTCATCGCATGACGAACCTCGTCGTCGTCGACGAGGGTGACGAGGCCGGCCCGGTCTGCGAGGCACTTGTCCGGGCGGAGATCGTGGTACTGCAGGTCGATCGCCTTGAGCTTCGGCGAACCCGGCTCGAGGCCGTGCCGGTCGGCGATCCCGTCGACGATGCGTCGCTTGGCGACCCAGTCGACCGTGTCGGCCAGCGAGTCGGGATCGGACTCGAGGCCGGTCAGTGCCGCCTCCCATCGGCCGAGCAGGTCGCGGCCGACATCGTCGCCGACGCAGGACAGGCCGTGGGTCCGCTCGTACTTCGTCGCGCGCTCGAACAAGCCCCACTGCACCTCGAGGGCGGTCGCCCGTGATCCATCGCGGCGCATGATGGTCTGGCGCAGAGACGGATCGTGGCTCACCTGGCGGATCGCCGACACCGGGTTGCCGAGCAGCCAGTCATCGCCCAGTTCGTCGTCCTCGATCATCGCGAGCACGATCGCGGTCGTGCCGACCTTGAGGTAGGTGGCGACCTCGCTCATGTTGGCGTCGCCGACGATCACGTGCAGCCGGCGGTACTTCTGCGGATCGGCGTGCGGTTCGTCACGCGTGTTGACGATCGGACGCTTGAGTGTGGTCTCGAGCCCGATCTCTTCCTCGAAGAAGTCGGCGCGTTGGCTGAGCTGGTACGGCACGTCGTCGTTCGGGCGGCCCGGCAACTCGCAGCCGACCTTGCCGGCGCCGCAGAAGATCTGTCGGGTCACGAAGTGGGAGGTGATCTGTTGGCTGAGTCGACCGAATGGCGTCTCCCGGGAGATCAGGTAGTTCTCGTGGCAGCCGTAGCTGTTGCCCTTGCCGTCGGAGTTGTTCTTGTGGACGACGATCTCCGCGCCTTCGGCCAGTACGGAGCTGGCCGCGACCATCGCGGCCCGGATGATCTCGTCGCCGGCACGATCCCACCGGACGACCTCGTGTGCGGTCGTGACTTCGGGGATCGAGATCTCGGGATGCGCGTGGTCGACGTAGAACCGGGCACCGTTGGTGAGCACGGCGTTGACCAGCGTGGTCTCGACCTCCGGTGCGAGCGCGTCGTCGAGCGCGAACCCGCGGGCGTCGTTCGTGGGGTGCTCGTCCTCGAAATCCCAGCCGATCCGGCCTCGTGTCCGGTCGAGCGAGGCGACGTAGGCGTTGATCAGCAACGACGACGCGGACACCGGGTTGTTGTCGCCACCGCGCACGAGGATGCCGTACTCGGTCTCGACTCCGCAGACCTTCGGCAGCGCCATGATCCGACCCTAACCGCCGACCACGGCACCTCGGCGTGCGTAGCCACCGATCCGGCCGCCTCGCGACAGGTTCCGCGATCGCCCTCGCTCAGAGGACGTCGAACGTGAGCCCGGCGTGATCGACCATCGCAGCGACGCCGGCGTCGCCCAGCGCGGTGGCCGGTGTGTGGAATCCGCCGGGCACGTCGCTCGCCGGCCGGCCGAGCAGGCATGTGGCGGCCTCGCTCAACATCTTCGCCGTCGAGCCGTAGCCGGGATCCTTGTCGCCCGTGACGCGGACAGTCAATTCGTCGCCATCAGGGGTGGAACCATGGAAGCGAAGATCGAAGAAGCCGGCCTCCTGCTTCCCGGGGCTCGGCCCCTCCCCTGGCTCGGGCAACACCTTGCCGAGCAGTCCGCGCATCGGCCCGAACGCGGCGAGGCCCATGAAACCGCCCATCGCACCCGCGACGCTCATCGCTTTCGCTCTCCCGCCGACGCCGTCGCCGTTCGTCATGGCGGCCACGAACACCAAGGTGGTGTTCCGGTCGCATGCGCTGCTCGGTCACCCGTGGGGCGACGACTTCACCTACGGCGAATCGATGCTGACCGGCGACGGCGTCGGCGGGAGAGCGAAAGCGATGAGCGTCGCGGGTGCGATGGGC
>JBCBDK010000044.1:6578-13068 GCA_038529675.1 Actinomycetota bacterium | reverse complement strand
CTGTCGTTGAACGTGCCTGGCGCCGTCCGCCACGACCTCACGCGCAACACCAACACCGCACTGCGCCTGCTGCAGCCCGTGCCGAACGACGACATCCAGGTCGTCGTCGGCTTCGAATCGGTCGTCAACTTCCAGTCGCAGCTCCAGGGCATCGTCTTCGAGCAGGACGACCAGAACCTGGTCCGCTTCGACTTGTACTCCGACGGCACGAACACCTACGTGTTCGTCGGCCAGCGCACCCCGAACAACCTCGCTACGCGGGCCAACGTCCAGGTGCCCGGCGCGACGCCGGGTTCGCTGCGGGCCACGAGGATCGGCGTCAACTGGACCTTCGAGTACTCGCCCGATCGCGGCCAGACGTGGCAGCAGATCTGGACCGGTGTGCTGTCGTTCAACGTCGCCCGCGTCGGTCCGTTCGTCGGCAACGGCAACACCGTCGTCGCCAACGTGCCCGAGCACACCGCGCTCATCGACTACTTCTGGACCTCGGACGATCCGATCACCATCACCGAGCCGACCGCGCTGCAGGGCCCGACGTTCGAGATCTTCAGCCCTCGCGGCGACGTGTGGGACGGCCAGCCGCTCGAATTCGGTGCGGTGGGCATCAGCCAGCCCGACATCAACGTGATGGGCAAGGCGTTCGACCCCGACGGCATCTCGTCGATCACCTACCAGGTCAACGGTGGCGAGCCGTTCACCATGGGACTCGGTACCACCGACTGCCCCGAGGGCGGCGTCAGCTGCACCCGGCGCCTCGTCGGCGACGGGTCGTTCAACGCCGACGTGCCGGTGTCCTCGTTGCAGCCGGGCCTCAACACGATCACGATCCGCGCGCTCGACGATCTGTTCAACGTGTCGACGATCGACGTGCCGGTCGACTACACGCCGGGTAACACATGGCCGCTGCCGTACTCGATCGACTGGTCGACCGTCACCGACGTCAACGACGTCGCCCAGCCCGTCGACGGTCAGTGGCTGGTCGACAACGGCGTCGTCCGACCCGTCGAGATCGGCTACGACCGCCTGCTCACCGTCGGCGACGACTCGTGGAGCTCGTTCGAGGTCGAGGCCCCGATCAAGATCAACAGCTTCGACCCGGCGGGGTACTTCGCCCCGTCCGGCGGACCCGCCGTCGGGTTCATCCCGCACTGGCGCGGCCACACCCAGACCGGTATCACCCAGCCGAAGTACGGCTTCGCCGGCCAGGTCGGCGCACTCGTGTGGTACCGATACCGCGACGACCAGAACGGCGAGCGTTTCGAGATCCGCGACAGCGCCGCCCAGCTGGTGGCAGAGGACCTGAGCGGTCGCACGATCGACCTCGGCACGCAGTACATCTTCAAGATGCAGGCCGAGACCGGCGGGGGAGCGGGCCCGCTCTACCGCCTCAAGGTCTGGCCGCAAGGTGAGCCCGAACCGCTCGAGTGGGACATCGTCACCGCACTCGGCTCCGACGCCCCCGACACCGGGTCGCTGGCGATCGTGGCCCACCACACCGACATCGAGGTCGGCGACGTGCAGGTGCGACAGATCACCGCACAGGAGCCGATCATCACACCGGATCAGGGCACCTACGAGGGCCTCGCCAAGATCGAGATGCAGACCGGCACCCGTGCCGGCGAGATCCGCTACACGCTCGACGGTTCCGAGCCGACCGAGTCCTCGCCGCTGTTCACCGAGCCGTTCTTCGTGACCGACTCGACCACGATCAAGGCGAAGACCTTCCGCGCCGGGTTCTTCACGAGCACGACGGCACAGCAGACCTACACGATCACCGAGCCGCCGGAGCGGGTCGACGAGGACCTGCAGGTCATCTACCGCTTCGACGACGACAGTGGCACCACGGTCGCCGACACGGCGCTGGTCGGTGACCCGCTCGATCTCGTGATCGAGTCGGGCTCCGACGTCACGTGGCTGCCCGACGTCGACGCGCTGCGGCTCAACGGCCCGTCGATCATCCGCACGCCGCTCGGTGCCAACCGTGTGAACACCTCGATCGAGGCGAGCCAGGCGTTCACCGTCGAGGCGTGGATCGATCCGGCCACCCTGGATCTCGGGGGCGGCACCCTGTTCAACCTCGGTACCGAGAACCCGGGTGAGCAGAACCTCGCACTCACCCAGAACGGTCGCACGATCGACATCGACCTGCGCACGTCGAACACCAACGGCGACGGTTCACCCGGTCGCAACACCGGCAGTGTGATGCCACCGCAGCTGCATCACGTCGTCTACGTCCGTGGCCTCGACAACGTCTCCAAGGTGTACATCGACGGTCTGCTCGCCTGGGAGAGCTTCCAGGGTGGTTCGCTCTTCGCGTGGGCGGCCGGCTTCGGTCTCGCCGTCGGCAACTCGGTCGAGGGTGTGAACCCGTGGCAGGGCGACCTGTACCTGCTCGCCGTCTACGACGACGCGCTCGACGTCGCCGAGATCAATACCAACTACCGCTCGGGTCCGTTCCCGCCACCGGCGAACTTCGCACCGCGCATCGATGCCGGCCCCGACATCACGCTCGTCGAGGGCGAGGTGGCCCAGATGGCGGCCACGGCGTCCGACGACGGCAACCCGATCCCACCGGGCACGCTCGTCACGAACTGGACCCAGATCTCGGGCCCGGCGACGGCGATCCTGTCCGATCCGACGAGCCCGACCTCCACCGCGACCTTGCCAGTCGGCGGCCAGTACGTGTTCCGCTGGGAGGGCTTCGACGGCGAGAAGACCACCTCCGACGAGATGGTGATCGACGTCATCCCGGCCGGTTCACAAGCGCCCGCCCCCGGCATCACGCCACAGTCGGGCAGCTATCCGGGTTCGGTCGAGGTCGTCATCACGACCACCGTCCCGAACGGTGAGATCCGCTACACGCTCGATGGGTCGACGCCGACACCGTCGTCGCCGCTGTACACCGGGCCGCTCCTGCTGACGCTGAGCACCACGGTCGAGGCGAGGGTGTACCGGACCAATCTTGTGCAGTCCGACGTGACGATCCGCAACTACCTGATCACCGCCGACGAGCGAGTGTTCGACGGGCTGGTCGCGTATTACACGTTCAACGAGCCGAGCGGTTCGACCATCAAGGACCGCAGTCAGTTCAACAACCCGTTGAACATGACGGTCCAGAACTACGGCCGAACCACGCGGGTGGACAGCGGTTTGCGGATCGACCAGTCGACCGTCATCGCGACCAGCGGTGGAGCGAGCAAGATCGTGAACGCCGTCAAGGCGAGCGACGAGGTAACCGTCGAACTCTGGATCGAGCCCGACGACGTGTCCCAACTCGATGCGATGCTCGTGGGGATCTCGGCGAACAGGAACGCCCGGAGCACCGGCATCATCCAGCAAGCTGCCGATCTCGAGGGCTACGTCCGAACCGGCACGACCGATACCCGCGGCGGACCGCCGACGATCGCCTCGGCGGCCGTGGACGGCAACCTGATGCACGTGGTGATGACACGCAGCGTCGCCGGCGATGTAGCGGTCTACGTCAACGGTGTGATCGCTGCGACCGGGACCACCACCGACGATCTCGACAACTGGGTCAGCTCGCACCGGCTCCATCTCGGCGCCGAGCGCGACGGCACCAAGGCGTTCCTCGGGACGTACTACCTCGTGGCGTTCTACGATCGGGCGTTGTCGGCGAGTGAGGTCATCCAGAACTTCGCCTTCGGCGACGTCTGAGCCACGGTGGGTCCGACGAAGCCGGTCGTTCGGGACCGAATCGATCCGGCGGTGATCGCCGGCGCAGACGGTGTCGACGCGTCAGCCGCCGAACAGCTCGAGGTAGGTCTCGCGGGCCCGCGGGTACTGCTCGAAGTCGAACTCGCGGTTGTCGTCGAAGTATGCGTGGTACATCAGCGAGCCCGGGCCGCTTGCCGGCAGCTCCGACAGCCACTCGTGCATCGCCTCGATGTACTGGGGGACGTCGGCGCCCGTCAGACCCCATTCGGGGTAGCTGACCTGCTTGCCGCGCGACACGGCGAACGCCTGGTGATCGCGCATGACGCGGAGGTAGCGACGGTCCCAGACCGACGGATCCCACGGATCCTGGTTCGGGCTCACCCGCCAGTAGACGTCGAGACCGATCACGTCGACGTAGTCGTCGCCGGGATAGGCCTGCACGCCCCACTCCTGCCAGGCGGGTCGGAGTGCGGTCCAGTCGAACCGGAAGTCGGGCGAGACCGACGTCATCACATCGTGCACCCGTCGCCACGCAGCGATGAACGCCGACTCGTTGGTTCGCGACGACCACGGTGCCCACGTACCGTTGAATTCGTGGCCGAGTCGCAGAACGGCATCGCCGTGCCCTGCGTCGACCAGTCGAGCGGCGACGCGTTCGTAGGCCTCGTCGAACTCGCCCTCGGCGACCGCGAGCAGGTTGGCGGCGATCTCCTCGCGTCCCTCGATGGTCTTGGCGCGAGCCTGGCCGAAGGCGAGCGGCACGGTGAGCGAGAGGGTGACGTCGTCGGCCAGGTCGTCGAGGGTGGCGTCCTCGTCGGCGACCAGACCGAACACCGAGCCATTCATGTCGCGCTGGGACTGCCGCCCGGCGAACTGGACGGTGTAGCGGATGTCGGTGTCGAGCCAGGACTCCGCGGCGAGGAACTGTTCGGCGTCGAACAGGCCGCCGCCGGCCCGGTAGCCGAGCGTGTCGCCCGACGGGCGCTGGTCGCTGCCGCAACCGGTGGCCACGACCGTGCCGAGGGCGGCCGCGACCGCCAAGCGCGCCCACCCCGCAGCGATCTTTCCGCCGTCGCCCATCGGATCAGCGTACGCCCTGTCGGTCGAATCGAACCGGCGGTCGCCAGGCTTCGTCGGCCGAGTCCGACGCGCTGCGCGAGGGTCTGGTCGTGAGCCGGGTGCAGCGGACGCTGCTGTACGGCCTCGGTCTGGTCTTGGTGGGCGTCACGATCCTGATCGTGGTGCGCCGTGAGAACGCGGCACCCACCGTTGCCTCCACCGCCCAGCAGACCCTCGACACGGACGAGGTCGCGCCCGCGGTGTGCCCCGGCGGCACCGGCGGGCGTATCACCTGCCTCCTCGTGTCGGTGCCCGAGGATCATGCCGACCCCGAGTTCAGTTCGATCGATGCGTTCGTCGCTCGTGTGTCGCCCGCGTTGCCGACCGATGCCACGCCGCTGGCCTTCATCGGCGACGGCCTCGGGTCAGCGGCTGCGTCGGACTTCGGAGACTGGCAGCGCATCGCCCGGACCCTGCAGCGCGAGATCGTCCTGATCGACCTGCGCGGGTCCGGCATGAGCGAACCGCGACTCGTGTGCCCCGAGATGAGCCGCACGACGTGGCTCGAGCGGGAACTGTCGGGCGAGTCGTTGGAGGACGGCCAGGTCGAACTCCGACGTGCGCTGGGCGAGTGCGCCGAGCGGCTCGCCCCGACACTCGACCTCACCGACCACACCCTCGACGCTATGATCGCCGACCTCGACGTGGTCCGCGAGCGCCTCGCGGTCGATCGTTGGACGCTCGCAGCGGGCGGGGAGACCTCGATCGTCGCCCGCCACGCGGCCGAACGCTTCCCCGAGACGGTCGACGGCCTCGTGCTGATCGGCGTCGAGGCCGGGGTGGACGATCGCCACGTCGCCAGGTACGAGTACGCACAGGAGGTCCTCGACGAGTTGCTCGATCCGACCGTCGCCGCGACGCTCGAACGTGCCACCGCGCCGCTGAAGAACCGGCTGATCGCGTTCCCCGTGACGTCGCGCGGCCGCCGGGTCCGTGTCGCAGTGTCGAACGGGACGGTGGCGCCGACCATGGTGCGCGAGGCGTCGGAGCCGGAGTTCCGTGACGGCGTCGCTCCCTTCGTCCTCGGGCGACTCGCCGAGGGGCAGTGGCGTGTGCTCGCCCAACTCCGTGCACAGCAGGACAACGCCCTCGCCGGTCGATCGGTCGCCGCAGCGACGATCGTGCTGTGTGCGGATCAGCGGTGGCTCGAGGCACCGCAGCTGACGGACGCCGTGGACGACTTCGACGATCGCTGGATCGGGCTGCTCGACGACGTGACACTCGACCCGGGCCTCTGCGATGCCGACGGCGAGGCCTCGATCGACGAGTTGGGCTCGCCCGGCGCCCCTCCACAGGTGGGTTGGGTCCCGGTCGCTCCGCTCGACCCGCCGTCGGCGCCGACCGTTCCGACGCTGGTCATCAACGGGGTCTTCGATGTGACGGCGCCACGCTCTGCGGCCGTCGAGGTCGCCGAGGCGTGGCCCGATGCGACCGTCGAGGTCCTGGAGGATGCCGGCCATCCGTCGCTGACCGACGAGTGCACGATGGAGATCGTCGCGAAGTTTCTGTCCGTGCCGACCGATAATGTGGACGCAGCGTGTTGATCGATCTGGCACTGTGTTGTCGGGCCCAGCACGCGAAGGCGAATGCGGCGGGCACCGAGTGTCCGGCGGACGGGGCGAGCCCGACCGATCCTGGTCGAGTGAGCCGGTGGTGGGAAGGAGCAGCATGGAACTGAGAGAGCTACGACTCATCG
>JBCBDK010000044.1:0-6568 GCA_038529675.1 Actinomycetota bacterium | reverse complement strand
CGTGAGTCGGTACCTCCCGCTCGCGTTCGTCGTGTTCGCGCTCTGCGTGGCCGCCGGTGCGGCCGCAGCCTTCGTGCCGGCCAAGACGTACCGCACCAGTGCGACGATCGTCATCGACATCAACAACGACCCCACGCAGGCGGGGGCATCGGTCCAGCAGGCGACGTTCCTGCTGCCCGCAATCGAGCAGCGGGCGATGAGTCGCTCGATGCGCGAGCGTGCTGCGATCGACGTGCCCGAACTGTTCCGGCGGACACGCGTCGACATCGAGGCGGCGTCCGACGCCAGCGTGCTGCGGATCCGCGGCACGAGCGAATCGGCCGAGGCCGCTCAGGTCTGGGTCAACGCCGTGGCGGACCGGCTCGTGGAGGAGCAGTCGCCCGACAGTCCGGTCGTGCTCGGCGTCCTCGACGGCGCACGACTCAAGCCGAAACCGATCGCACCGAACGTCGAGCCGATCATGGCGGCGTTCATCGTGTTCGGCCTCATCGCTGCGCTGTTCTCCACCCTCGCGGCGGATCGGATCCGCCGTGCGTTCGACACCAACCAGACCGTACGCGAGCGGCTGGGCACGACCGTGCTCGGCGAGCTGCCGGCACTGCGCCGGCGGACCGAGGCGCGCGTGCCGATCGTGACGCTGCTCGACGACGCCTCGGCGTCGCCGACGCTCGTGTCGGCGTTCGAGGCGATCCGGACCAACGTCGAGTTCCGCATGGCACAGGCCCAAGCGTCGACGGTCACGTTCCTGTCCGTCGGGCGCGATGCCAACAACGCAAAGGTGACCGCCGGTCTGGCGTACAGCATGGCCGCCGTGGGCCGCAACGTGGCCGTGGTGGAGGCCGACCTGCGCGAGCCGCGAATTGCGACCGAGCTCGACGTGGTGCCCGGCCTCGGCCTGGGCGACGTGGCGACGTTCGGCTTGGAGTCGCTCCAGCTCCAGCCCACCTCCCATCCCCGACTCGCCCTCGTTCCCGCAGGTCTCCCGACGCGGCGTCCCGGCGACGTCGTGGCCACCGGCCTGCCGACCGTGCTCGACGCGATCCGTTCCGAGGATCGTGCGGTGTTCGTCGACGGTCCACCGCTCGGCGTCGCCCCCGAGGCCGCGATCGTGGTGGCGAACGTCAAGCACGTGGTCGTGACCATTCCGGCGGGGAGTTCGGCCCTGTCCGATCTCGAGGACGCGATCGAACTGATCGAGGAGGCCGGCGGCGTACTCCTCGGCGTCATCGTGAACGGTGTCGCCCGCCGCAAGATCCGCGGCACGATCGAGACCACGCTCGACGTCGTCGGCCCGCCGCCGCACGACGACGCAGAGGCAGACGACGCCGACGAGGTTCGTGACGGCGAGGACACCGGCGAACTCGAGTCGACCGACTTCGAGGCCGATGACGACGCCGACGGCGTCGTTCCGGCCACCGCCCGCGCCGCAGGCGAGCGCAGCGACGACGACGAGATCGGTACCGGAGAGCGCTGACCATGGGCAGGGCGGACTGATGCCCGGCCGACGCAGCGGGTACCAGGCGGCCGGTGCCGTGCTGGCGGCGGCGTTGGGTGTGACGGCATGTAGCGGCGGTGGTGACGACGAGGACGCGACCACGACCACCGTCGCCGACGAGTCGACGGCGTCGTCGACGACCGTCACCGACCGCCCCACAACCACGCTGCCGGCATGCGCAGCCGATGACCCGATCACGCTGACGGGTTGGCCGGTGGATGTGACCGAACTCTTCGATCCGATCGCAGCCTCGTTCGACGACTTCGTGTACGAGGCAAATGGTGTCACCAACGATCCCGAAGCACTGCTCGTCAGGGCATTCGACGGCATCTTCGCCGACTCCGACGCCACCGAGCCCGAAGGCGACGCCACGACCATCCTGGTCGACTTCATCGACGCCCGGGGCGTGTCGACCCTGGTCCTGGTCGACGGCGACCAGGACGACTGCTGGGACGTGACGCTGAGGACCACGCTCGAGGAGCGCCCACTCGACGAGGTCACGATCGGCGACGCCGCCGGACGCCCGATCGACGGCGATACCGACGGCGGCTCCACCGGCGACCCCGGCTCCGGCGACGGCAGCGGCGACCCGGACGGCGGCAGCGACGGCACCACGAACGACGGTGGCGCCGGCGGCGGCGGCGCGGATGGCGCCGGCGCGCCGGGCGCCACCGTGGCCGACGTGGGCCCACCGCCACCTGATCCGCTCGACGATCTCGGTGTCGGTCGTGCCGAGGTCATCACCGGCCGTGGCACCTTCACGCTCGCCGTGTTCGCTTGCTCGACCGGCCCGCTCGACGTTCGCGGCGAATCGGCGGACGGCAGCCTGACCGTCACGGGGGTCGCACCCGACGACGTGACGCTGACCTGGACCCACGCGGACGGCGTGGTGATCACCGATCCCCAGACCGACGTTCTTGCGCTCACCGAGCTGGGTGGGACCTTGGTGGCTGATGGGGAGAACCCCGACGGCCCGGAGACGATCTTCGCCGAGTTCGACTGCGAGAGCTCGTGAGCGACCCGGTTCGCGTGCTCGTCGTGTCACCGCCTGCGCCGGTGTGGGGGGCTCAGCTCTACCTGCTCGACCAGGTCGCGGGGCTTCGCGATCGCGGCATCGAGTTGGTCCTCGCCAGCCCGCGCGGCACGCCGTTCGCCGAGCTGTGGGAGGAACACGGCCACGAGCTCGCCGACCTGCCGCTCGAACTCCACGCCGGACTCCGCAAGCCGGGCAGCCTGGAACGTCAGGGCATCGGCTCGCTCGCCCGTACCGGCCTCGGTATCGGCCGCGGCGTCCGCACCCTCGCCCGGGCCGCCCGCGAGTTCGACATGATGTACTCGTTCTCGCTGCGTACGCACATCGAGGTGGCCGTCGCCGGCCGGCTGGCGCGGGTGCCGACAGCACTCGACCTCGTCGACATCGTGCGACCCGGTGTCGGCCGCCGAGTGCTCCGTACCGCTTCCCGGCTCGCAACGCTCACGGTTGCCAACTCGTGGGCGACGGCGTCGGTCTTGCCCGAGCGAGCCCGCGTCCAGGTGATCCATCCGGGCATCGACCTCGACCGATTCGCTCGGATCGCCGACGACGACCCTCGTGTGGCAGCCGTGCGTGCGGAGCTGTCCGGCGCCACCGAGCGGCCGCTGATCGCGATCATCGGCCGGATCGACGTCCACAAGGGCGTCCACGTGATGGTCGAAGCGATGAAGCTACTGGGCGGTGCGGCCGCCGAGGCGCGGCTCCTCGTCGTCGGGACCTCCGGCACGGGGCCGACCGAGTATGCCGATCGCGTCCGTGCCCAAGCGGAGTCGCTCGGCGATCGGGTGGCGTTCGTCGGCCGTCGCGAGGACGTGCCCGACGTGATCCGTGCCGTCGACGTCGTCGTCGTCGCCTCGATGGCCGAGCCGTTCGGGCTGACCGCACTCGAGGCGCAAGCCGTCGGCACGCCCGTGGTCGGGACACGCGCCGGCGGCCTGGTCGAGTTCGTCGAGCACGAGGTCAGCGGCCTGCTCGTACCGCCGACCGACGCGTCGGCGCTCGCCGCTGCCATCGAGCGCGTGCTCGCCGACGACGAGCTTCGTCGATCGATCGTCGAGACGGCCCACGAGCGGGCGGTACCGGCCCGTGGCGTCGCCGCACAGCTCGACGAGATCGCCGACATGTACCGCCGCGTCGCCGGGCGATCCGCCGCCGGCTCCGACGCCGACACGACCAGACCCAGCAGAACGGGACCATCGTCATGACCCTCATCAACGAGAAGCACAACTACGTCTACATCCACGTGTACAAGGTGGCCGGGCAGACGGTGAAGCTGGCGTTGCGCCAGCACGATCTGCGTCGGGTGCCGTTGATCCGCGACCAGATCGCGAAGCTGGTCGAACTCGAGCAGGCCTACACGTTCCGCTCCTACCAGGCGCACTCGACGGCGTCTCAGATCCGCGACTTCCTCGGCCAGGAGAAGTGGGACTCGATGTTCACCTTCTCGTTCGTCCGGAACCCGTGGGACTGGCAGGTCTCGCTGTACCACTTCATCCAGATCAACAAGTTCAACTACCAGCGCCGGATGGTGTCGGAGATGACCTTCGACGAGTACATCCGATGGCGGGTGGAGGAGGACGTCCACCTCCAGCGCGACTTCATCTACGACCGTCACGGCAATCAACTCGTCGACTTCGTCGGCAAGATCGAGAGCCTCCACGACGACTTCGCAAAGGTGTGCGACCGCATCGGGATCGACGCGTCACTCGGCCACGAGAACTCGAGCAAGCACGACGCCTGGCGCTCGTACTACACCGACGAGACTGCGGCGTTGATCGCCGACGCGTACCGCGACGACATCGAGACCTTCGGCTACTCGTTCGAGTGACGAGCCCGCGCCGACCGCCCCACGGATCACGATGACCCGACCCCGCAGCCGCTACCTCGTCCGTGCGCTCCGCGCCGCGGCCCGCGAGGCGGTGTGGCTGACGTGCTGTCGTCACGAGCAGGGCGACCGGCCGAACATCCTCCTGTTCGCCACCCGTCGCGGCGGGAGCACGTTCGCGATGGAGCTCATCGGGGCGAATCGAGGCGTTCGCCCGATGAACCAGCCGCTCGAGACCCAGAGCGACAACCTGACGCTGGCCCAGGCGCTCGAGATCCCACGTTTCCGCCAGGGCCAGATCACGTCGCTCGCCGGCGCAGAGGAGGAACGGATCGAGCGACTCGTCCACGCGCTGTTCGACGGTGAGGTCGTCATCAATGCACCGACCACGCCGTGGCGCCGCGACGTCGACATCGTCTCCGACCGGGTCGTTCTGAAGCTGCTCGACAGCAAACCCGTCATCGGCTGGTTCGACGAGCGCTTCGACGCCGACATCGTGTATCTCACCCGGCATCCGATCCCGCAGTCGATCAGCTGCATTCGCAACGGGTGGACGCTCACGGTCGACGCCCACCTCGACGACCGGGAGTTCGTCGACCGGTGGCTGACGGCCGCAACGCTCGCCGCGGCGCACGACGTGATGTCGTCGGGTTCGGAGCTCGACTCATTCGTGTTGAACTGGATCCTCGAGAACCTCGCGCCGCTGCGGTTGCTGCCGTCGCACCCCGACTGGCTCCACGTCCGCTACGAGGACTGCGTGCTCGATCCGGTGGGCACGTTCGAGCGGATGGCCGATCGCCTGCAGCTGACCGACACCGAGCGGATGCGTGAGGTGCTGACTCGCCCGTCGCAGTCGTCGCGCCGGTCCACCGCCGACACGCGCCAGGCGATCGAGTCGGGGGAGCGCGAGGCGCTCGTCGTCGGCTGGCGTGACCGCATCGACGCCGACGTCGAGCTGCGGATCAACCGTCTCCTCGAGACGTTCGAGATCGACCCGGCCGTGCTGCTGCCGGCCGATGTGGCTGCCGCCGAGTCCTGACCTCGAGCCGGCCGAGTCGGCGACGTCAGGAGCCGTGCGTGACGGCGTACTCCTCGAAGCGGAGCCCGGCCAACCCGGTCCACATCCCGATGCCGAACACGATCTGGTGGAGTCCGGCGAAGCGTGCGGCGCGCCCTCGGACGACACCGATCGCGAGCCGACCGACGCCGCGGAACACGTGTTGGAGCCCGTTCCCGACGCGTCGGACGTAGCGCCACGGTGAGGCGCCTCGCCGCCGGAGCGAGAGGCTGAGGGTCTGTCCGCGTCGGTACTCGCGGCGGAGCAGCCATCGGGCGTCGACCTTGCTCGCCGGAATCGACTCGTGCACGTTGGCCGTGTCGCACCACACGATCGTGCGACCCTCGGCGACGAGTTCGGCGAAGAGATGGGTGTCCTCCCCGCCCGACATCCCGAAGGCGAGGTCGAACGGCTCGCGGTCGTTGGGCGGGGTGCGGCTCGTGAAGGTGTCGGCGGAGATCATCACGGTCGACGTGGTCGCGTAGCCGATCCGCTCGTGATGGTCGTGGCGACGTCGATCGAAGAAGCCGCCCTCGAGGACCCAGGCGGGCGGCTCCTCGTCGAACACGGCGAACACCGGTCCGGTGACGATGTCGGCGCCGGTGGCGGCGCGGGTGGCGAGGAACTCGACGAGCCAGTCGGGCTCGGGCCATTCGTCGTCGTCGAGGAAGCAGATCAGGTCGGCGCCGAGGTCGAGCGCGGCGCCGACCGCAGCGTTGCGCGCGGTGGAGATGCCCCGGGCGGGCTCGTTGACGTAGAGGACCGGAAACGGCGCGGTGGCGCCGTGTGCGGTGACGGCCTCCTCGGCAGAGCGATCCGGCGCGTTGTCAACGATGACGACGTCGACGGTGTGTCCGTCGGGGACCGTCAACGAGTCGAGCTCCGTGAGCAGGCGGGCGAGGCCGGTCGGCCGTTGATACGTGAGCGCGCAGATGGCGACCCGCGTGCGCGGGTCGCCATCCTGCGATTGGCGGGAACTCAGCTCGGCGTGGTGATCTTGACGGTCTTCCACGCCTGCCAGGTCTTGTTGATGTACGCGCGCACTCGGACCTCGTAGGTCGTGCGGCTGTCGAGGCCGGTGATCGACCGGTCGGTGGCGGTCGTCGATGCGGAGCGGATCCACGACCGGCCCGACTCGCGGTAGTTCATCTGATACCG
>JBCBDK010000043.1:0-13109 GCA_038529675.1 Actinomycetota bacterium | reverse complement strand
CGGTCGTCCCAGTGGAACACCGAGCGGACCGGTGTGAGCTGGACGCACGCGGCGAGTCGATGTTCGACCAGCGCCGCTGCGATCCGTTCGGCCTCGCCGTCGTCGGTGCAGGTGACGTGCAGGTCGCCGTACTCATCGTCGGTCGTCATGCGTCAAGTGTCGCGCCGGTTCGGCCGGGCGGCGATCGCGTCCGAGGTACGTCAGGTGCTCGCTGCGATCGACGCAACGCCCAGGCAGCCGACCAGCGTCAAGGCGACGTACGCGAGTGCGAAGCCGGGGCGGCTGCGGCGCACCTCCCACACGAACGACGAGAACGTCGTGAACGACCCGGCGAACGCGGTGCCGACGACCGTGACCGTCGTCGGTGACGCATCGGTCGCCAGGAGCCAACCGAACAACGCCGACCCGACGACGTTGACCCCGAGCACCGCCTGCCAGGTGCAGTGCCACCAGGTGGTGGCGGCCCATCGAGCCACTCCGCCGACGGCTGCGGCCAGAACGAACGCGAGCGCCGTCACGACGGCGACGCCGAGCCCTCGGAGGCGGTCGCCCGTTCGGTGAACGTCGTCGCCACCCAGGTGGCGGCCACACCCGCGACCACCGAGGCGAGCACATAGAGCGCGGCGAGGTCGAGGCGGTCTGCGTCGGCGAGGTCATTCGCCTCGACCGCCACGGCGGACATGGTCGTGAACCCACCGAGCAGCCCGGTCACGACGAACCCGCTGGCGACCCTGGTGGCGACGCGGATGGCGGCGATGCCGATGACGAGGCAGCCGAGCACGTTGACGCCGAGGGTGTGCCACGGGAACGCACCCGACGCGGCGGCCCCGACGTCGAGGCCGCGTGCGACCGCCCAGCGACCGCCGGCGCCGATCGCGCTTCCGACCGCGACCGCCGCGGGCTCGCGCCAGTCGATCGGCGTCGGCGGGCGGTCGAGGTCCACGCCGCAACGATCGCAGATCGACCAGCTCGTGCCGGTGAGCCCCGCGTCGGCTCTCACCCAACTCTCACCTTCCACGAACCACACTGGAAGGGTGAGCGTCAGCACGAGTGGAACATCGACCGGCACGGTCCTCGTCGCTGAGGACGACCGCGCCGTCCGCGAGGCCCTGGTGCGGGCGCTTTCGCTGGAGGGCTACACCGTGGTCGCCGCATCCAACGGCGCGGAAGCACTCGACGCGGTGAAGGAACGTGAGCCGGACGTCCTCCTGCTCGACGTGTCCATGCCGATGGTCGACGGCCTGACGGTCGCCCGGGTCCTGCGCGCCGAGGAGCATCGGATCCCGATCCTGATGCTCACCGCCCGAACCGAGACGAGCGACCGAGTCGCCGGGCTCGACGCCGGTGCCGACGACTACCTGCCCAAGCCCTACGACCTCGACGAGCTCCTCGCTCGCGTGCGAGCGCTGCTCCGGCGGTCGGCGTTCGACCGGCCCGACGACCGCCGCGAGCTGGTGGTCGACGATCTCCGCCTCGACGTCGCCGGTCGGCGGGCGTTCCGCGGGGAGCGCGAGATCGCGCTGTCGAAGACCGAGTTCGATCTGCTCGAGCTGTTGGTCGAGCACGTGGGGATCGTCCTCGACCAGTCGACGATCTACGAACGCATCTGGAACTACGACTTCGGCCCGGACTCCAAGAACCTGGCGGTCTACATCGGCTACCTGCGCCGGAAGACCGAGGCCGAGGGCGAGCCACGGCTGATCCACACCGTGCGGGGGCTCGGCTATGTGCTGCGCTCCGGCTGACGTCGGTCGTCGACCACGGCCTGATCGTCGACCGGGGGATCGCTGATGGGGTTGCGATCGCGGGTTGCACTCCTGGTCGCGATCTCGTGTGCACTGGTGGCGATCGCCGTCGGCTCGATCGGGTACCGCTCGACCGAGCGTCGCCTGGTCGACGAGGTCGATCGCTCGCTCGACCAGACCCTGCAGCTGGTGATCGGTCGCAACGGTGGCGGTCGCGTCCAGACCAGGGTCCCCGGCGACGTCTACAGCATCCGTGTGCTCGCGGCGGACGGCGCCGTCGCCCGGTCGAACTTCGAGGTCGTGCTCCCGGTCGGCGACACCGAGGCACAGCAGGTCATCGGACGCCCCTTGGCCCGGACGTTCGAGTCGCGCAGCGCGGTCGACGGCGAACGGGTGCGGGTACTCACGATCGGGCTCGAAGGCGGGGCGGTCCAGATCGTCCGGCCGCTCGACGAGACCGACAACGTGTTGCGCGATCTTCGAATGCGCACGCTCGTGCTCGTGCTGCTCGTCGCCCTCGCCGGCGCGGCGATCGGTGCGATCGCGTCCGGTCGGATCGCTGCGCCGCTGCGCCGGTTGACGTCGGCCGCCGAGTCGGTCGAGGCGTCGGGACGGCTCGACGTCGACCTCGGCCCCGAACCCGATGACGGACGACTCCCGCGCGACGAAGTGGGCCGGCTGCGCGGGGCCTTCGGCTCGATGCTCGTCGCGCTCCAACGGTCGCAGGCGGCCCAGGAGCGTCTCGTGCAGGACGCCGGTCACGAGCTGCGTACACCGCTCACCAGCTTGCGGACGAACCTCGCCGTCCTGCGACGGCACGAACACATGCCCGACGAGATGCGCGAGGAGATCGTCGCAGAACTCGATGCCGAGATCGACGAGCTCACCGACCTCGTCAACGAGCTCGTCGATGCCGCCCAGGGCCGCCCGGCCGACGAGGCGCCCGAGCGGGTCGAGATCGCCGACGTCGCCCGCACGGTCGCGGCGCGGGTGGGGCGTCGGCGCAGCCGCCGGATCGACGTCCACGGCGACGGCGGCCGGTCGATGGTGCCCCCGTCGGCGCTGGCCCGTGCGGTCACCAACCTCGTCGACAACGCATGCAAGTTCGACACGTCGGGCGCGCCGATCGAGGTCCGGGTGTCGACGATCGAGGCCGCAGACGGCAAACGTGTCGCGCTCCGGGTGCTCGATCGTGGCCCGGGCGTGCCGGACGCGGACCTCGCCCGGATCTTCGATCGCTTCCATCGGGTCGAGGCGACGAGGGCGATGCCGGGCTCGGGTCTGGGGTTGTCGATCGTGCGTGACGTGGTCGTCGCGGCGGGTGGACGGACCGTGGCGGCGAACCGGCCCGAGGGTGGCGCAGAGATCGGCTTCGATCTGCCGGCGATCGGTTGACCGAGCACCGTCCGGTTCGAGCCCGTCCTCACGCCGGCCACGACTCTCACCGAACTCTCACCTCCGATCAGCCCTGCTCTCACGTCCGGCACTCATCGTTGGAGGCATGACGAAGCACCCTGACCATCACGGCACGCCAGAGACCCCGCTCGAATCCCGCGACCGCACGCGCGGTCGGCGTCGCGCGGGCGTCGCCGCCGGCCTGTCAGCCGGGCTCGTCGGCGGTGCTCTCGCCGGTGTGACGCTCGGTTCGGCCGGCCTCTCCTCGGCAGCAGGGAACACCGCTGCACCGCTCGCGATCGTCCAGCAGGTCGACGACGAGACGCCCGCACCCGACACCGACACCGGGGCCGACGACCGTCGGGCCCGAGCCGGCGAGCGGATCGCCGACGCACTCCAGCCGCTCGTCGACGACGGCACGTTGACCGCCGAGCAGGTCGATGCCGTTTCCGACCGCCTCGTCGAGGTCGGTGCCGAGCGTCACGGCGACCGACTCGAGCGTCGCGGCAACCGACTCGATCGCCGCATCGCGAGGGCCGACGCCGTGGCCGAGGTCCTCGGCATGGACGTCGACGAGCTGCGCGCCGAACTCCGTGACGGTCAGACACTCGCAGAGATCGCCGAGGCATCCGGCGTCGACATCCAAGAGGTCATCGACGTCATGGTCGAACAGGCCGCACAGCGGCTCGACGCCGCAGTCGAGGCCGGCCGGCTGACCGACGACGAGGCCGCGGACCGACTGGCAGCGATCACCGAACGACTCACCGACCACCTGGCTGGCAGCTGATCGGCCGCTGTTCCGGTGTGCCCGGCACACTGGCGGCGTGATCTGCGTGGATCTCGCCGGCGTGCGCTTCGAACAGGCCGACAAACTGTTGTTCAGCGAGCTCGACCTGACGGTGTCACGAGGCGATCGGGTCGCCGTCGTCGGCGTCAACGGGTCGGGAAAGACGACCCTCCTGCGACTCCTCGCCGGTGAACTCGAGCCCGATGCCGGTGTCGTCCGATTCGGGCGCGGCGTCAGGATCACGATGCTCACCCAGGATCCGGTCCTGCCGCTCGGAACCGTGCGTGAGCACCTCGGTGACCGGTGGGAGGTCGCCGCGATCGCGACGTCGCTCGGTGTGCAGCCCCTGCTCGACCGACGCACCGACGAGCTCTCGGGAGGCCAAGCGAAGCGCGTCGCACTCGCCAAGGTGCTTGCGGACAACTCGGGAGGTGCCGCCGGTGGCTCCGCGACCGACGCCCACGACGTGATCGTGCTCGACGAGCCGACGAACCATCTCGATCTCGAGGCGATCGAGTGGCTGGAGGATCGACTGGTCGCGATGAGCGCAGCACTCGTCCTCGTCACCCACGATCGGCACGCACTCGACCGGCTGACGACCGCCGTCGGGCCGAGCAAGGTCGTCGAGATCGAACCGTCGGGTGCGGGTGGCAGGGCGTTCGTGCACCAGGCGGCGCAGGGCGCATCGGCGTATGCGACCTACCTCGATGCTCGGGCCGAGCGGATCGAGCGCGAGGCGAAGGCGGAGTCGACGCGCAAGATCCTGGCGCGCCGAGAGCTCGCCTGGCTCCGGCGGGGCGCCCCCGCCCGGTCGTCGAAGCCGAAGGCCCGGTTGCGGTCGGCGTCCGACATCGTCGCCGGTGGACCGCGCGACGTCGGCGTCCGGTCCGGCGACCTCGAACTCGGTGCCGGAACGACACGTCTCGGCAACCAGGCGATCGAGCTGATCGAGGTCGCACAGCGATTCGACGGACCTGACGGAACGACCACCGTCTTCGAGGACGTCGACCTCGTGATCGAGCCGGGTGCCCGGCTGGCCGTGGTCGGCCCCAACGGGTCGGGCAAGACGACGCTGCTCGACATCATCGCGGGTCGACGTCCCCCGGCCGATGGTCACGTGAAGGTCGGCTCCACGGTCGTGATCGGCTACGCCGATCAGCACGTTGCGTCGCTCGAACCGGACGTCACGGTGCGGGCACTCGTCGCCGGACCGCATCGCGAACCCGACCACGAGGACCGGGCGCTGCTCGAGCGCTTCTGGTTCGACGCCGCGGCGCAACACGCCCCCGTCCGATTGCTGTCCGGCGGTGAGCGGCGTCGACTGCAACTGGTGATGGTGCTCGCCACGAAACCGAACGTGCTCGTGCTCGACGAGCCCACCAACGACCTCGACCTCGACACGCTCCGGTCGCTCGAGTCGTTCCTCGACGACTGGCCAGGCGCGCTGGTCGTGGCGAGCCACGACCGGGCGTTCCTCGACCGCGTCGCCGATCACGTGCTGGCCATCGACCCCGGCGGGACGATGCGTCGAGTGCCCGGAGGTGTCGCCGGATGGCTCGCGGAGCGGGCGGCAGTTCGCTCGGCGCCGCGTCCGACGGCGCCGTCTGGCGCGCCGTCGGACACCGATGAGGCGCCACGACGGCGCGGAACGCCGAAGCCGCCACGTACCGGGCCGAGCCCGTCGACGATCGGTCGCCGGCTGCGCGAGACCGAGCAGTCGATGGTCAAGGCCCAGCGGCGCGTGGACAGGTTGACCGAGCAGCTCTCGATCGTGACCGACCACGCCGAACTCGCTTCGCTCGGCGACGCGCTGGCTGTTGCGCAGGCGGATCTCGACCGCCTCGAGGGCGATTGGCTCGAACTCGCCGAACTCGCCGAGTCGACCTGACCCGGTTGCGTGGTCGGATTCATGATCGGATTCTGGGAGAAACCGCTCAACTTCGGTCGATCGCGCGCCGACACAGACTTCGTGCAGGCCGCCACCATCACGTCCGAACGCGATCTCGTCGCGGGCGATGTTCTCGTCAGCCCCGACGGCGCGGTGCGGATCATTCGGTCGCGGACCGCCACCGACGACGGATGGAACTGCACCGACGGTGCACCGCTGCTCGACGGTGACGCGAACGACTCGTCTCGCTGGACGCCGTATCAGCCTGACGAACTCGCTGCTGCCCTCCGACTCGCTGCCGAGGTCCGGTCGATCTCCCACGATCCGGTCATGTCCGGCGGCCTGCGCACCTGGGACGCCTGCTCGGGCCGCCCCTGTGTGCTGCCCCGTCTGGCTGCCGCCGCTCGCGACAACCGCTGATCCGTCCGCCGCGCCGCACCCGAGTTGGCTTCCTGCTCGGGGACAGAATCCAACGCTGGTCGTCGGTGTTGGATTCTTGCTCGGGGACGGAATCCAACGCTGGCGTTCGGTGTTGGATTCCTGCTCGGGGACGGAATCCAACTCGGGGTGGTGGCGGCTCGCGGTCGCTGTGACAGGGGCTCCGTAGAGTGGGGTCGTCATGTCCGACGACCAGCTGTTCGCCGACGTCCCCCATCCCGCCGATGCGCCGCACCCCGCCGACCAACCCGGTGCCGACCCCGGTGAGATCATCGAGGCGGACCAGATCGATGCGCCCGCCGACGTCGCCCCCGGCCGCCCGGGTGGCCCGTCGCCGTTCGTCGAGGGCCTCAATCCCGACCAGCTCGACGCAGTCATCCACGCCGACGGGCCACTGCTGGTGGTGGCCGGCGCCGGTTCGGGCAAGACACGTGTGCTCACGCACCGCATCGCCCACCTCGTCCACGAGGGGGTGCCGCCTTCGCAGATCCTCGCCATCACGTTCACGAACAAGGCCGCGCGCGAGATGCGCGACCGTGTGTGGCAACTCGTCGGCCCGGTCGTCAAAGCGATGTGGGTGTCGACCTTCCACTCCGCGTGCGTCCGGATCCTCCGCCAGAACGCCGAGGCCATCGGTTTCCCCCGCCAGTTCTCGATCTACGACGCCGCCGACGCAAACCGACTGACGTCGTACGTCATCCGCGATCTCGGCCTCGACTCCAAGCGATTTACACCCCGCGGTGTCCACGGGCTGATCTCGTTGAAGAAGAACGAACTCGTCACACCCGACCAGATGGTCGACGAGGCGAAGAACATCTTCGACCGCAAGCACGCCGACATCTACACCGAGTACCAGGCGCGGCTCGCAAAGGCTGGCGCCATGGACTTCGACGATCTACTCATGAACGTCGTGCGTCTGTTCAAGGAACACCCGAAGGTCCTCGAGCACTACCGGACGCGATTCCGGCACATCCTCATCGACGAGTACCAGGACACGAACCAGGCCCAGAACGAGATCGCGCTGCTCCTCGCCGGCGGCCACGAGAGCATCTGCGTCGTCGGCGACCAGGACCAGGGCGTGTACGGCTGGCGTGGCGCCGACCTGCGGAACATCATCCAGTTCGAGGATGCGTTCGACCAGGTGACCACGATCGTGCTCGACCAGAACTACCGATCGACGCAGACGATCCTCGACGCCGCCAACGCGGTCATCGACAACAACGTCGAGCGCAAGCCGAAGTCGTTGTGGACCGAGTCCGGGTCCGGCGATCCGATCACCCGTTACCACGCCGAGGACGAGGGCGACGAGGCCACGTTCGTCGCGTCGACCGCCCACCGGCTGCAGCGCGAGCAGGGCGTCTCGTGGCGCGACATGGCCGTGCTCTACCGGACCAACGCGCAGAGCCGTGTCCTGGAGGACGCCTTCATGCGTGTCGGCGTGCCGTACAAGGTGGTGGGGGGCACTCGCTTCTACGACCGGCGCGAGGTCAAGGACGCAATGGCGTACCTACGTGCCGTGGTCAACCCGGCCGACGAGGTGTCGGTCAAGCGAATCCTCAACGTGCCAAAGCGGGGCATCGGCGACGCGAGCGTCGCGAAGCTCGACGCGTTCGCCGCCGCCGACGGTGTTGCGTTCCTCGACGCGCTCCGTCGTGCCGACGAGGCCGGCGTCACCGGCAAGGCGGTTCGAGGCATCGCCGGCTTCGTGGAACTCCTCGATGGCCTCACGGCGATGACGACCGACGACCAGTACGGACCGGCCGACGTCATCCAAGGTGCGCTCGAGGCATCCGGATATCTCGCCGAGCTCGAGGCGGAGGACACCGTCGAGGCACACACCCGCATCGAGAACCTGGGCGAGTTGGTCGGATCAGCGCGCGAATTCACGCGGATCGACGAGTTCATGGAACAGGTGGCCCTCGTCGCCGACACCGACGAACTCCCCGAAGGTGTCGACGCCGACGACCAGGTCGTGATGATGACCCTGCACTCTGCGAAGGGCCTCGAGTTCCCGGTCGTGTTCCTCGTGGGGGTCGAGGAGGGCGTGTTCCCGCACATCCGGGCGCTCACCGAGCCGGCCGAGATGGAGGAGGAGCGGCGCCTCGCGTACGTCGGGATCACGCGGGCGATGCAGAAGCTGTTCATGACCCACGCCTGGAGCCGTCAGCTCTTCGGATCGACCCAGTACAACCCGCCGTCACGGTTCTTCGACGAGATCCCGGAGGAGCTGATCCGGTCCGAGGGAAACGTGTCGGGCCGATCGTCGTACGGTCGCCAGAGCTACCGGAGCCGGCGCGACGAGCGCGGCTACGACAGCGCCTACGACTCGGGCTACCGGCCGGGCGGACGTGACCGGGCGCGGTCGAGTTCGTCGTGGGGGAGCGATGAGGTGCCCGCGTTCCGACCGCGTCGGGAGCGCTTCGCGGATCGGTCTGACGCCGATGACCTCGGGTACGGCGAGTCTGCTACCGACGAGCCGGCGGGCCGAGACATCAACGCCGACCTGCACGAGGCCGAGGCGGGGAAGCAGGAGCACCAGGACCGAGTGGTCGACGCTGCGCTCCGCGCCGGGCAGAAGCTCGAGCCGACCAACAGTCAGGACGTCGGCTTCGAGGTCGGTGACCAGGTCGAGCACCCGGCGTTCGGGGCCGGAACGATCATCGCCCTCGACGGGGAGGGCGACAAGGCCGAAGCGGTCATCAACTTCTCCGGCGTCGGCCTCAAGCACCTGTCGCTCGCTTGGGCTCCCCTCACCAAGCACTGACAGCGCGCCTGGGGCCGAACCCAGGACGCAACCCCCACAACGTGACGTCGTCCGCGCGGTCGGGTCGGCCGGGTGCGGCGAGGCACGGCGACGCGGCGATCGGTGATCGGTGATCGGCCCCGCACTGCGTGGCACACTGTTCGGCGTGAAGGCAGCGATCCTGGTCGAGAGCTTGACGGGCAACACGTGGAAGGCGGCCGAGCAAACCGCCGACCTCCTCCAGCAGGAACGGTGGACCATCACCGGCTTGTCGAAGGTTCGACAGCCCGATCACGCGTCGATCCAGGCGGCCGACCTCGTGCTCGTCGGCACCTGGGTCCACGGTGCGTTCGTGTTCGGGCAGGCGCCGTGGGCGGTCAACTCGATCGCCAATCTGCCCGCCATGCGTGGGAAGAAGGCGGCGGCGTTCTGCACGTTCGCGCTGCACCCCGGCTCGTCGCTCGACAAGCTGACGCGGTCGCTGGGCGATACCGGGGCCTACGTGATCGGTGGTCTCGCGATGAGCCGTTCGAAGTTGGACCAGCACACCGAGGAGTTCGCGGGCCGACTCCTCGATGCCGTCGCCACCGTGTGACCGCCGAGAACGGTCGGGGTCAGACCCCGACCGTTCTCGGTGAAACGATCGGGGTCTGACCCCGACCGTTCCTGCCGCGATCCGTCAGCTGTCGCCGGTCTCGGGATCGCGACTGAACGCGCGCAGGTCGAGGTAGAGCGTCCGGTCGTTCTCCACGACGGGCAGCACGCTCTCGGTCGGAGGTGACAGCTCGGTCACGTCGAGTTCGGTGCCGTCACAGTCGGTGAACGTGGCCGTGCCGCGAACCTGCTCGACGGGGCAGTCGGGCCGACCCTCGGGAAACGCGTAGTAGATCCGCCAGCCGACGGTGGCGTCGTCGCCGCCCTCGTGATCGACGACGATCGACCGCTCACCGCTGATCGTGGACAACTCGGCGATCAGGATCGGGCCGTCCTCGGCGACGTCGTTGGCCCGGCCCTGCACCGAACCGAGCTCAAGTCGCTGTGGTGCGAGGCGATCGGACGGTTCGGTACTGCCGCTCGAGAGCCAGGCGGCGATGCCCCACGTGAAGAGTGCGATCACTGCGAGCACACCGATGCCGCCGAGCACGGGGACCACCGCCCGGGCGACCGGCGACGAGAGGCGTGGCTGGGCCATGGCGTCAGTCTGCCCGGCGGTTGGTGAATCCCGGCCGACCTTGCGTAGGGTTTCCGTCTCGTGGAGCGCACCTACCGGATCGTCGTCGCCAAGCCGGGTCTCGATGGGCACGACCGCGGCGCCAAGACCATCACGCGAGCGCTCCGCGATCACGGCTTCGAGGTCATCTACACCGGTCTGCATCAGACCCCGGAGCAGATCGCCGAGACCGTGCTGCAGGAGGATGCCGACGGCGTGGGCCTGTCGCTGCTGTCGGGCGCACACCTGACACTCTTCCCGCGCGTGATGGACGAACTGCGCGGCCGCGAGCTCGACGACGTGCTGATCTTCGGTGGTGGCGTCATCCCCGACGACGACGTCCGAGCGCTCAAGCAGCAGGGTGTCGCCGAGATCTTCGGCCCCGGCTCGTCCCTCCGCGCCATCGGCGAGTGGCTCGAAACGGCCCTCGACGCCCGCGAAACCGCCTGACGTGTCAACTGGTGTCCGACACCGGTTGACACGCCGACCACACCAACCAAAGGACCCCGCATGGATCTGTTCGAGTACCAGGGCAAGCAGTACTTCGCCCGCTACGACATCCCGGTGAGCCCCGGCGGCCCGGCCGACACGGTCGACGAGGCCGTCGCCGAGGCCAACAACGCCGGCTACCCCGTGGTGGTGAAGGCCCAGGTACAGGTCGGTGGACGCGGCAAAGCCGGCGGCATCAAGCTCGCGGACGACGAAGCCGAGGTCCGAGAGCATGCGGGGAACATCCTCGGCATGGACATCAAGGGCCATGTCGTTCGTCGGCTCTGGGTCGAGCGGGCGTCGGACATCGACGAGGAGTACTACGTCTCGTTCACGCTCGACCGTGCCGCGAAGCAGCACTTGATGATGCTCTCGGCCGAGGGCGGCGTCGAGATCGAGACCGTCGCCGCGGAGAGCCCCGATGCGATCGTCAAGCTGCACATCGACCCGGTCGACGGACTGCCCGCCGACGTCGCCCGCCAGGCCTGCATCGACGCCAAGCTGCCGGAGCGGGCGATCGACGGCGCCACCGACATCATCGTCAAGCTCTACCGCTGCTACACCGAGGGCGACTGCGACCTGGCGGAGATCAATCCGCTGATCCTCAAGCCGACCGGCGAGGTGCATGCCCTCGATGCCAAGGTCACGCTCGACGGCAGCGCCGAGTTCCGCCATCCCGAGTGGGAGGCGTTCAAGGGCCTGACCGAGATGGACGAGCGCGAGAAGATGGCGGCGGAGAAGGACCTCCAGTACATCGGGCTCGAGGGGTCGGTCGGCATCATCGCCAACGGTGCCGGGCTCGCCATGTCGACGCTCGACGTCGTGAACCAGGTCGGTGGCGCAGCCGCGAACTTCCTCGACATCGGCGGTGGTGCGAACGCGGACGTCATGGCGGGCGCGCTCGAGGTCATCAACTTCGACGACAGCGTGAAGAGCATCTTCATCAACATCTTCGGTGGCATCACCCGTGGCGAGGAGGTGGCGAAGGGGATCGTCGAGGCACTTAGCCGTGTCGACCTGAAGGCGCCGATCGTCATCCGCCTCGACGGCACGAACGCCGAGGAGGGTCGTCAGATCCTGGCCGACGCCGGTATCCCCGAGTCCAAGTTGCGTTCCGAAGCGACCATGCTCGACGCCGCCCGCGCCGCCGTGGCACTCGCCGACGGCTGAGCACGACACCACACACAGACGAGAGAACAGAAGACTTCCATGGCAATTTTCGTTGACTCCTCGACCAAGGTGATCGTCCAGGGCCTCACCGGCGGGCAGGGCAAGTACCACGGCCTCCGCAACCGCGACTACGGCACCCAGATCGTGGGCGGTGTCACCCCCGGCAAGGGCGGTCAGGACGTGGACGGCATCCCCATCTTCGACTCGGTGAAGGAGGCGGTCGATGCAACCGGCGCCAACGCATCGTTCGCCGCGGTCCCGCCGAAGTTCGCACCGGGTGCGATCATCGAGGCAGCCGAGGCCGGCATCGGTTTCGTCGTCTGCATCACCGAGGGCATCCCGGCGCAGGACGAGGCGCTCACCTACAACCGCCTCCAGCGTGACTTCCCGAACACGCGGCTGCTCGGGCCGAACTGCCCAGGCATCATCAGCCCGGGCAAGTGCAACATCGGCATCACCGCCGGCGAAATCGCGCAGGAGCCGTCCGCGGACGGTCCGAACGTCGGGATCGTGAGCCGCTCCGGCACGCTCACCTACCAGGCGCTGTACGAGCTCAAGCAGCAGGGCATCGGTGTGTCGACGTGCGTCGGAATCGGCGGCGACCCGGTTCCCGGCACGAGCTTCATCGACTGCATTCGTGAGTTCCAGGCCGACACCGAGACCCACGCGATCATGATGCTCGGCGAGATCGGCGGTTCGGCCGAAGAGGAAGCTGCCGAGTTCATCCAGGCGAACGTGAACAAACCGATGTCCGCCTACATCGCCGGCGTCACCGCGCCGCCCGGCAAGAAGATGGGCCATGCCGGCGCCATCGTCTCGGGCGGCAAGGGCACGGCCCAGGGCAAGATGGACGCGTTGTCGGCCGCGGGCGTGAAGGTCGGGCTCAACCCGACCGAGGCCGGCGAGCTGATGGCCGGCCTCGTCGCCGCCCTCTGACCCCGAGCGGTTCGCCACCACCTCCCGCCCTGCTCGGCCCCACCCCGACGGTTCTCGTGAGGAAGTCCGGTGGAAGACACCCCACATCCTCGCGAGAACTCACGCCTGGCGCCGGCTTGCGCGTTCTCGTGAGAAGTCCGGTGGCATCTCCCGCACAACCTCACGAGAACGCGGCTGGGCGGGGGTCGAGACCGTGGGGCGATCGCAGCGGTGCGCTGGTTCGGGTGGGTGAACGTCAGGCGACGCGCGCCAGGTGGAGGTGGTACATCTCGGCGATCTCGTCGACCTCGGCGTCGAACCTCTCAGCG